>JAHRAM010000149.1 GCA_020027305.1 Acidimicrobiia bacterium
CATGCTGGGTTGCGTGAGGTAAATCGTGATGCTGAGGTATTTTCTACAAATGCTGGCGGAATGCTGATGCGAGAAATTGATAAAAGCGCCGAGCGCGATTTCACCGACACCATGATGCTGACGATGGATCCACCCAAGCACACTCGCTTTCGCAAACTGGTGAATCGCGGGTTCACCCCTCGAATGATTAACCTCATTGAAGCCTATCTTGAAAACCGCACGAGCATAATTATCGACAATGTTTGTGAGAAGGGTGAGGCAGATTTTGTGACAGAGCTGTCAGCTGAGCTTCCACTTCAGGCGATTGCCGAGCTGGTAGGGGTTCCAATGGAAGACCGCTTAAAGCTTTTTGAATGGTCAAACAGTATGATTGGCGCAGATGACCCAGACTATGCAGGCACACCTGAAAAAGTTACCGAAGCCTCAATGGCGCTTTTTGCTTATGCACAAAAGTTGTTTTCTGAGCGAGTGGAAGACCCGCGCGATGATATTTTGACAAAGCTGATTGCAGCTGACATTGATGGCGACAAGCTAACCGAAGATGAATTCAATGCATTTTTCTTGTTGCTGTGTGTAGCGGGGAATGAAACCACCCGCAACTCGATTTCTTGGGGGATGAAGGCATTTTTGGAAAACCCAGACCAGTGGGAAAAATTGTGTAGCGATCCAGAGCGCTATATAGATGTAGCTGTGGAAGAGATTATTCGCTGGGCAACGCCAGTGATGTATTTCCGCCGAACCGCAACTGAAGACTATGAGTTAGCTGGCAAGCAAATTAAAAAGGGCGACAAGTTGCTGATATGGCACATTTCGACAAACCGCGATGAGAGTATCTTTGACGACCCATATAAATTTGACATTGAACGTTCGCCCAACGACCACATTGCGTTTGGTGGTGGCGGCCCACATTTTTGCTTGGGGGCAAACTTGGCACGGATGGAAATCCGTTTGCTCTTTAGAGAATTGGCTGAGCGGATGCCCGACATGGAGTTGAACGGTGAGATTAAATTCTTGCGGTCAAACTTTATTGGTGGTATTAAGGAATTGCCAGTGAAGTTTAACCCCACGCCGTCTACTAATACTACCCCAGTGGAATTTGAGCGCCCTAAAATCTCAGCGCAACAGTAGAGTTAGAGATAGCAATCTCTAAAAGCCTACGACTTTCTTGCCCTTGTAAGGCGCACATTAAATTTTATTCTTTTATTCATAGCTTCTATTTTGCGGTTGAGAAAAAATCGGCATGAGTGAAAACAAAGCCGCCAGTAGCTTGGATAGGGGTGTCACAATAAACGAATTTGCCCCTGAGGTTGATCTTTGGGATATGGTTGCTTTCCAAAAGCAAAGGCATCACGATTGGTTTAAAAAGTTGCGAGCCGAGGGGTAAGGGGTTCACTGGTTTGATGAGCTACAGAGCGTTGGGCATGAGGGGCAAGGGTCTGGGTTTTGGGCGGTTTGCACACATGCTGGGTTGCGTGAGGTAAATCGTGATGCTGAGGTATTTTCTACAAATGCTGGCGGAATGTTGATGCGAGAAATTGATAAAAGCGCCGAGCGCGATTTCACCGACACCATGATGATAACAATGGATCCACCTAAGCACACTCGCTTTCGCAAACTGGTGAATCGTGGGTTCACCCCTCGAATGATTAACCTCATTTAAGGCTATCTTGAAAACCGCACGCACATCATCATCGACAATGTTTGTGAAAAAGGTGAGGCAGATTTTGTGACTGAGTTGTCAGCTGAGCTTCCGCTTCAGGCGATTGCCGAACTGGTGGGAATTCCTTTTGAAGACCGAGCAAAAATATTTGAATGGACAAACCGCCTGATTGGGGCAGACGACCCAGACTATGCGAACTCTGCTGAGCATGCTGCTGAAGCCTCAATAGAACTTTATGCCTTCGGGCAAAAACTGCTTTCTGAGCGAATGAACGACTCGCGTGATGGTGTTCGTGATGACATTTTGACGAAGCTAATGGAAGCCGACATTGATGGCGATAAGTTAACCGAAGATGAATTCAATTCATTTTTTCTAATGATGTGTGCTGCGGGAAGTGAGACCACCCGCAACTCAATCTCTTGGGGGATGAAGGTATTTTTGGAAAACCCCGACCAGTGGGAAAAATTCTGTAGCGACCCAAAAGGCTATATGGATTTAGCTGTAGAAGAAATTGTTCGCTGGGCAACTCCAGTAATGTATTTCCGCCGAACCGCAACTGCCGATTATGAATTAGGCGGGCGACAAATTAAGAAGGGCGACAAATTGGTGATGTGGCACATTTCGGCAAACCGCGATGAGAGTGCGTTTGATGACCCATATAAATTTGACATTGAGCGCTCGCCCAATGATCACATTGCGTTCGGTGGTGGAGGCCCGCATTTTTGTTTGGGGGCAAACTTGGCACGGATGGAAATCAGGTTGCTCTTTAAGGCGCTTGCTGAGCGGATGCCAGATATAGAACTTGGTGGTGAGATTAAATTTTTGCGGTCAAACTTTATTGGTGGCATTAAGGAATTGCCAATCAAGTTCAGCCCCACGCCATCTACTAATACAGTTCCGATGGAAATGGGGCATTCTAAAATTTCTGCACAGCAGGATTAGAGAGTAACGTTCTTAGCAAATATTTTTCAACTCAGTTATAGCGAGTGAAACTGAATATTCTGTAGTTTTTCTTTGTGTCAAAATAAGCAACTTTTTGCTAGAATAAAATTCACCAACTGAGACTTACCTTATTAATTTAAGGTTTAATAAGTTCATCATGCCGTCTGACTTAGACTTTGTCTTGGCTAGGCGGATTCCTAAAGTCTCAGTTGGCTTTTTCTTAAATTGGCTATTTTTACCCAAATTAAAATAAATCCCTTACTGCCTTGCAATTTGAAAAAAGAGGTATAAGATATTTTTTATATTTTGGGGTTTGAGGGGCGAAATATGTATAGCAAATAAGAAAACAATTGGGGAGCAATCATGAAGACAAAAAATACAAACAAAAAACAAGGATTTTTAAAATTAATTAAAATAAGCAAAGGTAAAAGTCCTCTTATTATTAGTGTGGGAGTTTTATGTGTGCTTGGTTTAATTACCAATGTGAGCTATGGATTCTCAAATGAACCTTCTCCAAATAGTGAGCCTTCAACAATCATCTTTCCAAGTCATGTACCTTTACTTCCACCTGGGATATTACCATCGCCAACTACTGCGCCACCACCGATAAAGCTTCCACCATTGCCAACTAGGCCTGTTGTTAAGTTGACTACTACAACGACTACTACGGCTCCAGTACCAACTACAACAACCACAACGACTACTACGGCTCCACCACCTACTACAACAACTACGACGACTACAACAACTGCACCACAGTTTGAAATTCCAGAACTAGATGTTGACGAATTGCTACGTGGTCTAAGGCCACTATTTCCTGGTCAACCAGCTACAACTACTACTACGACAACGACGACCACTACAATTCCTACTACAACAACGACAACCCCTACAACACAACCAAATACTCAACCTACACAACCGCCAACTACAACTCCTACTACGCAACCGACTACAACACCAACCACACAACCACTGCCCACACCCAATACAGGCACATCTAATGAAATCATCAATACACTCAATCAAACTTTAGCTAGTGCTATAGCAGGATGTATCGTGGGCGGAGCACTCACCGCAGCACTTGCTCGACTTTACGGTGTCGCCCCCACTATTACAGCTGCCCAACAGGCATGTATAGATGGCATAATATCAGCAGGAATCACCACCCCTGCAACAGAACAGCTAAATGCAAGCCCACTACAGCAAGCACTTGCGAGTTGTGTGGTTAGCTCATTTATGTCAGCCAACTCAACACGCGCAATCATCCCAGCTCACCTTAGATTATTTGGAACAAGTCTAGGGCTAGTAACTAATTGTGTAGCTGGCATAGATTCAAATGCACTAGGTAATGAAATACCAAATGTGCTTGTTCCGAATTAAAGACACCTTAAAAAATTGAGCAATGCACTAAAAAATGAATGTTAGAATAAATTAAAAAAAATGCACAAAAAAATAGGGAAAATATTCATAGAGAACAAAACCAATCACAAAATAAGAGAATTGTTTGCATCAAATCCTGCTAATCGTTATCTCACACACAGAGAGACTCAGAGCATATTCTTTTCTCTTTTCAAGGGTAATTTTTGGGATAAAGTGGAGAGCTACCTTCCAAAAGAAGAATTTAAAAAGATGGATTCGATTATTCAATTCAACAATATTCATATTATACTTTTGCCATTCAACAGTCTGCTTGTTATCTTCAAAGTTTTTTGGTTTTTGGTGGTAGTTCTAATTGTTGCATAAAACAACTTTTTTGCTTTACAAAATTAGGGCGTAGAAGCGCAAAGAATACGCAATGGGAGAACAGAAATCAGAAAGGCCAACATTTAAACAATTTTTACGTGGAGGCGGGCATGAAAATTCAAAAAATCGTATATTGACATTTAGGAGAATTTTTGTGCTTTTTGCTTATTCTTCTAAGAGCAAAAAAAATAAACTCTTGACAGAAGAAATTAAAAATATGGACCCAAATTTTCAAATAGGCAATATTCTAAAATTATTTTTATTGCATTCACTTTTCGTCACTGCCATCATGATAATATTTCTATCCATAATTTTCACTTTATTATAAACCCCATATCCTTAGCTATTTCAAAACCTCTGCTTTTTCGAGCGTTGCCAATTGGCAAACTCAACATTTCGACTAACACCACCACGAAGATGTTGTCCTAGCACCACCTATTCCCAAGTGGTAAACTAATAACGTCTAATAATCCACCAGAGAACTATGTTGTCCTAGCACCACCTATTCCCAAGTGGTAAACTTCTGCGCAGTTCGTTTAGCAAATCGTTGTTGTTGTCCTAGCACCACCTATTCCCAAGTGGTAAACTTTTGCTGGTTCAAGCGGTGAGTGATGGCAAGTTGTCCTAGCACCACCTATTCCCAAGTGGTAAACTATACTTATTATATAAGTGAAATCACTTAAAGTTGTCCTAGCACCACCTATTCCCAAGTGGTAAACTAGAGCTTGGCACAGCAACTCTTGGCTATGTGTTGTCCTAGCACCACCTATTCCCAAGTGGTAAACTAGGCCTCCCCGAAAGGGTAGGTCACAAGAGGGTTTTTCTCTGTTCCTAGCGGAGAAAAATCCTCAAAACAGGTTCAGCTGGCTCACTTTCCCGTTGGTTTTCTGGCGGGTTTGTGAGTAGAACCGTTTCATATTTGAAAACTGCTTGTCTGTTATTGTCAAAATGTCAACCTTCCCGCCTGGCGGTAAAAGTTGCTTTTGTATCCTTCCGCTCAACGCCTCTGCCTTTTCACTCGACTGGCAATATTTCAGATAAACCGAAAACTGCGACATCTCAAATCCAAGGTCTAGCAAATCATTTCTAAACTTTGTTGCCTGCTTCATTTCCCTTTTTGTTACGACTGGCAAGTCGAACATCACAAACAGCCACACGATTCTATAAGGGCTCAAATGAGTGCGCCGACTCATCAAGCCACCGCCATCTCCAACATTTCAGGTAGTGCGGGAAGAAGCAATGCACCTTTCCCATCTTGACAATAACGAGCTAGCGACCGACCCAACTTCACTGCTGCAAGCGACAATGGCGAAACCTCAGATGGTTTGCCCTCTTCAGCCATTGGCACACACAGGGTGGTTATAGCAGCTAGCGAAGGTTTATTCTCAGGCGTTAGCATCTCATAGTTATCAACTCCATTTTGCCAAAGCATATAATC
>JAHRAM010000093.1 GCA_020027305.1 Acidimicrobiia bacterium
GCCAGTCGAGGCTCACCTGCCGATTGACTTTGTGGAAGATGAAGCCCTCCGCCTAGATGCCTATCGCAAACTTTTTTCAGCTAGTGATTTTGTGGAGGGCGAAATTGATAAAGATAGCAAAAGTGAAAGCAGTGAGAATAGAAATGGTGAAGCAGATGATGATATGAACAAAGGCACAGGCAACGTAAGCAGATTGCGTGAATTTACTGCTATCGATGAAATTGGAAACGAATGGCGAGATAGGTTTGGGCCGTTGCCTGCTGAGGCTGAGCAGTTGTTGTTGGTGGCAAAAATCCGTGCACTCTGTCGGCGATTAGATATTGAAACTTTGTCAGTTGATAATTTGCCTATTGCCAAGCTACAAAGTGAAAGCCAGCGAAACGAAAACCTGTCGAGCAACACGGGCACAAAAAATACTTTCCGAATTGCGCCCGTCAGCGCCAAATATATTTCTAAGCTAAACAAAACTCAACTGCTGCACAATATCGGAACTTACGACTCTATAACCAGCGAACTGACAATTGAATTAAGCCTTTCTGAATTAAACTCATCGCAATTAACGCAATTAAATCGCATTGGTGAAACAGATGGCGATGGTGAAATTTCTACTAGGCACAGCACTGAAAATATAACAAATGGATTTTCAAAAAATATCACTTCACAAAATATCGCTAGCCAAATTCTTTACATCCTTACTGAAATCTCAAATGTGGTCAGCCAAAAATAGGCAGATAGCACTGAAAATATAACAAATGGATTTCCAAAAATAGGCAGCTAGCACTGAAAATATAACAAATGGATTTCCTAAAATAGGTAGCCCACACAAAAGGCAGCGAACAAGAAATAAGATTTATTAAATAGTGAAGTCTGTTAAATAATAGACTTTATAAAAATAATGGAGTTTGTTAAACAGTGAAACTTTCAAAAGCAGTTGTTCAGTTGCAAGAGGTTGTGGCTCAGCTCAGGCAGGAATGCCCGTGGGATAAAAAGCAAACCCACGAGTCGCTCAAACGGCACTTGCTAGAAGAAGCCTATGAAACGATTGAAGCCATTGATGAGCTGACTGAAAATAATGAGCTGACTGAAAAAATTGAGCTGGGTGAAAATGGCGAGCCAAATAAAAATGCTGAGCCAAATAAAAATGGCGAGCCAAAAGAAAACAATACTGCGAAAAAATATGATGCCCTGAAAGATGAGTTGGGAGATTTGCTCTATCAGGTATTTTTCCATTCCCTGTTGGCAAGTGAGGGCGGGCATTTTGAAATCAGCGATGTGATGGAAGGAACTTATGAAAAGCTACATAGACGTCATCCTCATATATTTGGAAACCTTGAAATAGAAACCGAAGAAGAGCTTGCGCCCCAGTGGGAAGAAATCAAAAAGGCAGAAAAAGAAACCGAGTCTGTGATGGATAACCTCTCTACGAACTTACCTGCTTTGCTGCTTGCTATAAAAATCCAAAAGAAGGCCAAGGCTTTGGGTTTGTCGGCGAACGCCATCAAAAACCTGAATGCTGATTTTAGAATCAACTTGGAAACTGGGGCAGGTCAATCGGAAACGCCAAAACCAAAAAATTTAAAAAATAAAACTTCAAAAAAGAGTGAGTCAGAAAATAAAGAGCTAGAAGGTAGCAATCTAAAAGAAGAAGACGTACCAGAAAAAACGCCAGAGAAAGAAACACCTGAAGAAGAATTGGCAAAGATGTTGTGGCAGGCAGTTTCGTTTGCCGTTGAGAACAACATTGATGCAGAAGATGCGCTTAGAAAAACTGCTCGGAAATTTGCTGACTCTGTAAAAGAGTATGAGCAATCTCAAAATTAACTAGCAAAAAATTTCCGCCTTAGCTTCCAAAACACAATGGAGTAATTTAAATTACTTCAATGTAATTAGCCAATTTCGCTTTACTACTTGCAATTTTTGAACTATCTTTTTTCTTTGCTTGAAAAAGCAAAGGTGATGGAAATGGAAGCTCAAATTAGCAACGTAGTTGCTCGTGAGATATTAGATTCACGAGGCAACCCAACGGTCGAGGTGGAAGTCCACCTTTCAACTGGTCATATTGGCACAGCTCGTGTTCCCTCTGGCGCTTCAACTGGAACCTATGAGGCACTTGAGCTGAGAGATGGAGACAAAAATCGCTATCTTGGCAAGGGAGTTTTAACTGCTGTTGAAAATGCCTCAAAGATTGGCGATGTGCTGATTAAAGAAACAGCTGCTGGCAAGTCGGTTTTAGACCAAGTGGCAATTGATGAAACAATTTTGAATTTAGATGATACGCCCAGAAAAGAAAACATAGGAGCAAATGCAACTTTAGGGGTTTCTCTGGCAGTGGCTCATGCTGGCGCTCAAATAAGAGGCGCTCAAATAAAAGATGAAGGCACAAAAGATGAAGTAGCAAAAAGTGCGAGCTTGTTTTGGCACATCCAAGAAATATTTTCACAAATTATATTTTCACAAAACACAGATTCAAGTGAAACAAATTCACGCGAGGCAGATTTACAAAATTTAGCCTCAAAAGATTTAAGAGACACAACTTCGAAAAATGATGCTTCAAACAATAGTGCCACAAAAAACAGGGTTATAGAAAATACTTCACTAGGCAGGCTTCCAGTTCCATTGCTGAATGTCATTAACGGCGGCGCCCACGCCAACAATGGAATTGACATCCAAGAATTTATGCTGGTGCCAAAGGGCGCTCCGACTTTTGCTGAAGCCCTCCGCTATGGAGCAGAAACTTATCACACACTAGGCGGTTTGCTTGAAGTAAAAAAAATGTCTACCAATGTGGGCGATGAAGGAGGCTTTGCCCCAGAACTGAACTCTTCAACCGATGCACTTTCTTTAATGATTGAAGCCATTGAAAAGGCAGGGTATGAGCCTGGCAAAGACATCCTTCTGGCGCTAGATGTGGCTGCTGGCGAACTTTTTGAAAATGGAAAATACAACATAGAAGGCAAGTCGCTCAGCGCACATGAAATGGTTGGCTTTCTAAAAGAATTGGCACAGAACTTTCCGCTCATATCAATTGAGGATGGGTTGGATGAAGAAGATTGGGATGGTTGGAAGTTGCTCACCGAAGAGTTGGGCGGGGATTCAAACAGTGCTTCAACTGGCGGGCTTCAATTGGTGGGCGATGACCTTTTTGTGACAAACCTAGAGCGTCTGCAAAAAGGCATTGATGAAAAAAGCGCTAATGCCATTTTGATAAAACCCAACCAGATTGGAACTTTAACTGAAACCTTGCGTGCTGTTGCTCTAGCAAAGCAAAACAATTTTGGCACTGTGATGTCTCATCGCTCAGGTGAAACATCTGACACAACTATTGCCGATTTGGCAGTGGGAACCAATTGCGGGCAAATCAAGTCAGGCGCCCCAGCAAGATCTGACAGGGTTTCAAAATATAATCGCCTGCTTCAAATCGAAGATGAACTTAACGCATAGATAATGTCAAACAATTAAAAGTCAAAGGAATTAAAAGCCGCAGCAGAAAAAATCGAAAACATTAAAAAATAAAAATCCATAAAACATAAGAAATAAAAATAAGTAACTCAAAACACAAGAAATAAAAAATCTAAAAACATAAACAATTCAAAAAACACAAACACAAGAAATAAAAAATTCAAAAAATAAGCAACTCAAAACATAAGAGAACAAAAATCTAAAAACACAAACACAAGAAATAAAAAATTCAAAAAATAAGCAACACAAAACATAAGAGAACAAAAATCAAAACGAAAAATAAACAAAAAAAACCAACAAACCAAAAAGAGGAGAAAAAAATGACAACCAATATAGCAACAAATGCAAACCTCCAAGCAGGAGAAAGCACCGAACAATTTGACGAGACAAGATACAGCCATTCACCCAGAAGCAAAAAAGCCGTGTGCTTTTTGCTCTACATAGCTCTAGTGGCAGTCGCCCTAGTAATTTTGAGCCAGACCTTTATTCCTTTGGCAAAACTTTCTAAACAACGCGAAACTCAAGTTGAGCTCCAAACAAGACTGACATCGCTTGAAACAGAAAACACTTCCTTGACTTCCCAAGTTAGCGATTCCAAAAGAGACTCATCCATACAGCGACTGGCACAAGGGGAATACAACCTGATTTATCCAGGCCAGCAGATGTTTGTGCTTTTGCCGTAATTTCTTTCCATCCTCTAAATCCCAAGCTACTTCTAAACTCTAATAGTCTCTATTTCATTCCAGTAGCTTGACTGGCTAAAATCTTTATAGCGCTAATTTTGCGCTAGCCAAGTTTTAAGTCAGTTTTAGAAAGGATTTGCTATGAGCGTTATGGGCACACGGGTGCTTCGCAAAGAAGACCCAGAATTTTTGACTGCAGGTGCCACATATACCGCTGACCTGAAAGACCCTCGATTGGATGGGGCGGTTTTTGTGTCTTT
>JAHRAM010000171.1 GCA_020027305.1 Acidimicrobiia bacterium
GATGGCGCCGAGAGGTTTGCAAAAGAAGTGACCCTGCTTTCAAAAGCATTTACACTTAGCACTCCCAGCGAAAAAGCCAAAGAGTTGCGAGATGAAATCGCATTCTTTCAAACGGTCAATGGCAGCCTAAAGAAGATTAGCCCGCGCTCAAGCACCCAAGATGACTCTGATGTGGTGGGAGTGGTTGAGCAGCTAATCAACAAGGCTCTAGTTCCAGAAAGGATTATGGACATATTAGAAATTGCAGGGATTGACACAGGGGGCATAGATATTTTGTCAGAGGAATTTCTTGCTCGGATAAAAGGAATGGAAGAAAAAAATCTAGCACTTGAGTTGCTTCGGAAAATCCTGACAGATGAAATAAAGGTGCGCTTTAGGAATAATCTGGCCCAGAGTAAGAAGCTGTCAGAAATGCTAGAAGAGGCTCTAAACAAATATCACAATACCAGCATTGATGCCGCACAAGTTCTTGAAAGTCTATTTGATATCGCAAAAGAAGTTACAACATCAAAAGAGCTTGCTAAAGAGTTGGGGTTGAGCGAAGTTGAAAAGGCATTTTATGATGCACTGGCTAAAAATGAGAGTGCTTATGACGCTATGGGAAATGAAACTTTGTGCAAGCTGGCACAAGCAGTGGCAAAAAGCGTGCGAAGTAATTCAACTTTAGACTGGACGATTAAAGAAGACAAACGGGCAAAACTCAGGCTCGCCGTAAGGAAGCTCCTCAAAAAGTATGGCTACCCACCCGACCTAGAACAACTCGCAATTGATTTTGTAATCGAGCAAGCCGAAATAACAGCTGCCGACTGGGCGGGTGAGAGTGAGAATTGATTTTCACTTTATGAAGGGTTGAACGCGATGTTGCTTTGATGCTTGTATGTGCCATCGGGCCAGTGATTGGTGGGATAAGAATATTCGCTTGAGGTGAATATCTGTACCACTTGGGGAATGGTCACGTTGAGTGCCGTTCGTGTTTTTAGGCTCAGTTCGTCCGTTTGTAAATCGGCTTGTGATCCAAGATAGGTAGCAGTTGCCAAATAAACAAACTCTGTCACTTTGCAACTGTCGTCACAGCTGGGGTCGCCGTAGGCGTAATAACCATTATCGTTGGCAAACTTCCACGCCTTATAGAGTGTGCTGTTGTCTCTCGCATCCTCACTAAACACATTTGGAAAAAGTCTTTGCCAACCCGCATTGATTATCAGGTGGTGAATCTCCTCTTGTGAAGCATCACGCTCACCGCCAGCAGGATTGGTTTCAAACGCGCCTAAATCTTGTAGTTGATGTTTCGGCAATGCCGACACAGCACGCCTTATGACTGAGTCGGGAAATCCGTTCGCCGACATCACCAAGACTGGTTTACTTTCCTTAAATGTGTCAATGAGGCGCTGTTCATCAACTCGGCTATCGCGATTATTGTCAAGCCAAACAGCCGCTACATTAGCCGCATGCTGCAACTTGTCAACGGGAACTCCATTAGTGCCACATATCAACACGGTGTCAAACACGAGTGCCGACTTATCAAAAAAATCAGCACCGCATGCAGGCACAGGATTGGCTTGAGCTACAAATTCTCCTTTTCCTCCACCTCCTCCGCCTGTCGCCTCATCACTACAACTGGCGACAACAAAACTTAACAACCCCACCACGACTACAACTGCAACACTAGCTAGTGCCCGTTTTAGCATTTGAGCGCCTGCCCCTTGATTAGCCATACACAAACTAAATATAGCCTTTTTTGTTGTAAATCATTGTGAAATGGGTAGGAAAATCGTATTTTATTCTTGGCTATTATGCAAAAATGGAGAAAATTAGGCTTTTTAGGGATTTGGCTTGAAATAAGGGTTTTTGTTATATTTTGTATAAAGTATTTAGGGAAATACTTTATACAAATGAGTTTGTGTAAAGTACACTTTATACAAAAGTTTTTGTATAAAGAATTTGGGGAAATACTTTATACAAATGCGAAGTTGGCTGCCCGGGCAGGGATCGAACCTGCAACCTCCTGATCCAAAATCAGGCGTTCTGCCAGTTGAACTACCGGGCATGGTGCTTATGACGCTCGCTATTAAAATTGCTTATGGCACTCGCTATTAAAATATTGCTACTTGAAAATACTAGCGAATTTTTAGAGCTTTTGCTTTATAACTTTTTGCTTGTAATTTTTTGTTGTAAATGATTTGTGTCATATTTATTAAAGTATGGCATATACTAAAATGCTTAGGACAGGAAAATAAATAGCATAAGGCAAGCGAAATAAAAACATAGCAAAACAAAAATGAGTTCACTGATTAAAAAGCGGCGCAAACGCATGCGTAAAAAGAAGTATAAGAAGATGCGTCGCCGAACTCGCTTCCAACGCCGTCGCGGTAGATAAGTCGCGGAAGATAAGTCACGCAGAAATCTGCTTGAGAATTGAGAAGCTGATTCAAAAATCTACACTAGAAGCCATTGACGGCTGGGGTTGTTTTTGTGATGAGGGTTTTTGTGCCTTCAAACTCTCCTTCAAATTCACCCTCTACAAACCATGTAGAACCGCTACCAGCCAAGTGGGGCTGGGTTCCTGAAAGCTCTCCCAAATAATCGCGCCAACTAGAAAGTGCGGGGGCAACTTTAAGGGCTGCTGCCTCTAAATCGTTTTTGCCGATTCCAGTTTTCAAATCGGCATCTAATCCATCCCACACCTTATAAACCTCAGCGGTCGCACATCCAAAAGGCGGAATCAAAATCGTATAGGTCGCTTCCACAAAATCTAGCGGTTCAACCACCTCGCCCATTCCGCTAACTTTGGCACGCCCCCCGCTCAAACAAAACACCACATCTGCCCCAATGTTTTTGGCGATGTTTTCTGCTGTCAAAATATCAGCACCCGCTAAATCTGGGTTTTGCATTTTCGCCCACCTGAGTATTACAGCAGCATTTGAAGAGCCTCCTCCCAACCCTGCCCCAGCAGGAATTGCCTTTCTGATTTTCACCGCTGCCGACATCCCCACCATATCCAAAGCCCGCTTGACCAAATTATCATTTGGTAAACCAACATCACCTATATATATGTCGCCCATATTCTTGCCACCCATATTTTCTGTGGCGGTATTATTATCAGTAAAACTTTTATCAGCGGTGCGACTTACACGGGCAATAACTTCCACACTCGTAACATCGGCTGGCTCTACCTCTAACTCGTCTGCCAAATCCAAACTCACCATCTCGGCGTTGACTTCGTGATAGCCATCCATTCGTTTCTCGGCTGGCGGCTTTTCAATATGAGCACCTGACTTTTCTATATGCGAGGATGGCTTGTCATTATGAATAGCCCCCACGCTGAGCGATAACGTGAGCTTGGCGGGTGAAATAATTTTCATCTGTATAATTTTAATATGTCATCAATTGTTTGTTTTCATGCGCACCCTGACGATGAGGCGCTGGCTTCAGGCGGAACCATCGCCCAGCTGGTCGCCGAGCAACATCGGGTGACTTTGGTGTTTGCCACCCGTGGCGAAGTGGGCGAGGTGGATGATGGATTTCTGGGTGCTGGAACTACGCTTGGCGAGGCACGAGAGGCTGAGGCTAGAAAGGCTGCTGAGATTTTGGGTGTCGCGGGCATTGAATTTCTGGGCTATAAAGATTCTGGGCTTGAAAACACTGTCGGCGAGGATGAAAAAAGCGATGAGTTCGCCAAGAGCAATGTGGATGAGGCAGCAACTCGGCTAGCAAAAATCCTTGACGATGTGGGAGCAGACATTTTGACCACCTATGACCCCAATGGCGGATATGGCCACCCCGACCACATCCAAGTTCATCGCGTGGGAAACCGAGCAGCTGAGATGGCAAAGGCGAAGCCAAGAATTTTGTGGGCAACTATGAACCGTGACCATTTTATGAACCTTAGGGAAACCAACGAAGAGGTTCGCTTAGCAATGGAAGGAGTGGGCGAAAGCACAGCAGAAGGTGAGCTTGAACACGAGCTATCTAAAGGTGGAGACGAAAAAAGTGGAGACGAAAAAGGTGATGCCTCTAGCGGTGGGGAAAGTGCTTTAGATAAATCTGAAAATGGGAACGAGGATGAGGACGAGGATGAAAATGTAGCTGAGGATGGGAACAAAGAAACAGAAAACGAGACGCCAGAAAATAATTTTGGCTGGCCAGAATCTGAAATCACTCACTTTATTGATGTGACCGACTACATCGACCAGAAAATGGATTCAATCAAGGCTCATGCCAGCCAAATCGGTGAAGACTCATTTTTTATGAAGCTATCGCCTGAGGCAAGGATTATAGTTTTAGGAACTGAGTGGTTTGTCGACCCCGCACAAAAACCGAGCGACAAAAAGCTCGGCAGCATTTTTGACTAGCTTGTTTTTTGATTAGTTATTTTTGATTAGTTATTTTTGGCTAGCTTGTTTTTTGATTAGTTATTTTCGATTAGTTGTTTTCGCCTAAATTATTTTTTCACCAAATTCTTGTATCTAATAGTTTTTGCTAAAAAATTTCTTAGGCAAAATTTTTAGCGGGAAACACGAGCTAGTCGCTCCCAGTCGCTAAAGGTGAGTTCTTGTGGGCGTGCTGTTTCTGGAACCTCTGCCCTTGCGAAATCTTGGCTGGGAATTTCTGTGAGGGATTTGCGAAGCATCTTTCGGCGTTTTGAAAATGCCTGCCTTGCCAAACTAAATGCCTTTTCTGCTATGGCATTATTAGGTGTTGTGTCAGGTGTTGTGTCAGGTGTTGTGTCAGGTGTTGTGCCAGGTGTTGTGCCGCTTTGCGACTTGTCTGGTGGAGAATTTTCTGCTGGCTTTCTCACCAGCTTTAAAAGTTCGGAATCGACATTTGGTTTTGGATAAAAAACTGCGGGCGAAACTTTTCCACCGCTTTCGATTTCACAATGATATTGTGCCTTCAGGCTGGTTATCCCAAAATTGCTGTCGCCTGGTTTTGCGCGCAATCGTTCGGCTACCTCTTTTTGAACCATCACAGAAAGTTCTAAAACTCTGTTGCACTCATCCAAGACATCCAAAATGAGCCGAGTGGAAATGTTGTAGGGCAGGTTTGCCACCAGCTTCACTTTTTGGTCGCCCGCTTTTTTATTTTGCCCGCTTTTGTTTTCGTTTTCATCTTGCCCGTTTTCGTTTTCGTATTGTCCGTTTTTATTTTTGTTGTCAGCCTCGTTTTTACTGTCGGCCTCGTTCTCATTGTCGACTTCGTTTTCATCTTGCCCGTTTGAATTTGAAGCAACAGAAAATTTGTCAATCAGTTCGTCAAAATTAATTTCAGTAACGTCGGCAAAAACCACATTGACATTTCCAACTTGGAAATCTAACGCATTATTTTTGCTGTTTGAAAACATCGCTACATTTGATTTAGGCGATTCAAGCCCGACATTTTGATTTTTAGAGCTTGCCGATTGTTGATCAACGTCTATCTCTTGCTGATCAAAAGATGTGTCACCCTTTAGCTCTTCAAATAAATTCTCCAAGAGTAGGTGACGCAATCGTTCATCTGTTTCAATGGCGACAACTGCATCAGCCGATTTTGTCAGCCCGACTGTCAAGGCTCCACATCCAGCCCCAACCTCAATCACTAAATCATTTTTGCCAACATCGGCAAATCGCAAAATGCGGTCAATGGTATTTTTGTCTGTGACGAAATTTTGACCGAGGCTCTTTTTGGGCCTGATGTCGTGTAGCTCAAGCTGGTCTCTTAGCTTCCCCACAATACTGCCCGCAACTCAAATCGCATACGCCCGAGAAGTGTTTTCCCAAGTCTGGCTCGCCAGCTCGTTGAACGGAACACCCATAACCTCGCTCAGCTTCTTTCCAACAAAAACCAGATTGGCGGGGGTGTTAGTTTTGCCCCTGTGTGGTTCGGGCGACAAAAACGGAACATCGGTTTCAACCAAAACCGACTCTGGCACAAACAACTTGGCAGCCTCGCGAACCTCTGGGGCATTCTTAAATGTTAGAACTCCGCTGAAAGAAATGTAGCCTCCCCGCTTTTTGATTTCGGCGACCTCGGCTGGGCCTCCCGTGAAACAATGGAATATGGTGGAATCAGGAGCGCCAACTTCATCCAGCACCTCAAAAGTCTCAGCCCAAGCGTCTCGGCTGTGAATCACCAGCGGAAGGCTGTAGTTTTTTGCCAACTGGATTTGGCTGGCAAAGACTTCTCGCTGGATGTCTCGCTCAGAGTGGTCATAGTAAAAATCTAAACCGCACTCGCCAACAGCTATCACCTTTTTTTCTGAAAGCATTGCCTCTAACTCGGCTAGTGCTTCAGGCGTGTTGTGATCTTTGGCATCGTGTGGGTGAACCCCAACCGTTGCAAAGACGTTGCTGGAGGTGGCGTTGGATTGGGCAGTGTCGTTAGGTTGGGTGGTATCGCCGAATTGGTTTGCCACCTCGATGGCTTGGCGTGAAGTCGTTAGGTCGGTGCCGATGTTTATGAGCCGTTCAACTCCATTGGCTGCGGCGGCCTCCACTTCTTGGGCGGCAGTTTCTGGTTTGAGGTGGCAGTGGTTGTCTGTCCAGACTGGGCGGGTCATCTCAATTTTCCAGTCGCGGAAACAGCGGTTTGCTCTTTGAGATTTTTGCTCTTGCCAGTGAGGTGCTTCCCAAGTTCGCCCCCCACTTCACCGAATTTGGCACACGACACTCATCCAAACATTCGCTGGGTGAAGGGTCGCAAAGCCCGATGGCATCAAAAATCTTTTCGGCAGTTTCAGGGATGACAGGCGACAACAAAATGGCTGCGATGCGAATCGCCTCTAGGCTGTCGCCCAAAATGGCATCTAGCTTAGCTTGCGCGGCTTGCTCTTCCTCGGTGTTTGAACCGCCTTTTAGCTCCCACGGTTTTTTGGCGGTCACCATTTCATTCACCTGATTTATGATTTCAAAGGATGCTTCAAGCGCACGGGAAGGCTGGAAGTTCTCCCACGCTGCGGTGGCCTCATTATAGGCTTTTTCACAAACCGCCACCAGTTGACTGTTTGGGTCTGGGGCAGGGGCAATGCCTCCACACTTGCTTTCAACTAATGTGGTTATTCGCCCGAGCAGATTTCCCAATCCATTTGCTAGGTCGCTATTGTAGCGCTGCTGAAGTTCTTCATAGCTAAAGTCGCTGTCAGGGCCAAAGGGATTATCTCTCAGCAGGCAATAGCGAAATCCATCTACGCCGAAATCTTCAACCAAGTCGGCGGGGGCAATCTGGTTGAGCTTTGACTTTGACATTTTGTCGCCACCCACCAACAGCCAACCATGAACTCGCATCTTTGGCATCGGCGAAATGTCTGCTGCCATCAACATCGCCGGCCAATAAACGCAGTGGAAGCGGATGATGTCTTTTCCAATTAAGTGATAGGCGTTTTGCCACCAAGAATTAAAGCTGTCTTCATCTCGCCCATAGCCAGCTGCTGTGGCATAGTTAATGAGCGCGTCATACCAAACATAAAAA
>JAHRAM010000173.1 GCA_020027305.1 Acidimicrobiia bacterium
CGTGTTTCGAGGTTCGGGCATACATTGGTTGCCAAGTAAAGAACATCTGAGATTCCATCACCCGTTACTGCCACCATAGGTTCATCACCTTCAAACTGTTCATTTGCCAAACGGTCAGATTGCGCAATATTGCCTCTTTTAACCTCTGGAATCTCATCAAAATCCTCTCTGACAGCCGCAACTATGGCAGCCGTGTCATTCAAGCTTTCGGCACGGCCACGAACCGTATTATAAATTATGACACCAGCAGCAGAGGCAGCAAGGGCAAGCACCGCCGTGATAATAACTGTGGGGAGCGTGATTCCGCGATCGTCTAAAAATCCCTTGTTGTTATCATCGCCAAAACCATCTCTAAAACCCTGCCTTGAAATATCTTGAAATCGCCTCTTTTTATAAGTGGGCATCTTATAATGAGCATCATTTCCCAGCAATACTTTCTGCCCCATAGGGGGTAAAGCTGCCTTTTTGCTAAATATGGTATTTTCTTTCACAGGCTCCCCAATATAAATTTTCTGATGATAAACGTTGTCTTCTTCTTTTATGTAAATGCTTTGCTTTTGCATAAATACTTTTACATAAATAATAGAGGCGAATTTCCAAATTGCAAGGCACTAACAAAGATTTTTGCAATTTGTCAAAAATAGTGACATTCCAATTAAATTGGCACTCTAATTAAATTCATCACTTCTTAGTGGCAACAACAATTCATCACAAAAGACTATATTTTTATGTAAAATTTAATTAAACGCAGTCGCAATTGTCTTAGTGTTGCAATTTAAGCCCGACTTATGCGGATTATTTAACCTATTTTTACTTCAAACAGTCAGACTTAACATTACAAAAAACTGAAAAATTGAATTTAGCGACTTACAGAAATCTCAAACTAAGAATCGACTTAAACGATAACAATCGACTTAAACGGCGACAGCAAAAAACTCGAGCGACAACAAAAAAACTTGAGCGATTCCAAAAAGCCGTCAAAGAATTCAAGCGAACGAACAAACGGCAAAAATAAAACCAACGTAAACAAGGAGGTTGGTGGTGAAAACTAGAATAGATAATACAAAACACATATATAATATGGAATATATGAAACACGAAAAAAATTGTGCTAAACGACACAAAAACCCGCTTGCTAAAATTCTTTTGGCAACTTCTGTATTTACTGGATTAATTCTGCTAGCTGCTGCCTGCAATCACTCCAGCCCTGTAACATCACCTCAAACTACAGGTGGAACAACACCAACCACAACGGGTATAAATAGGCAACTCACCGCTGGAGGGTTTATTAGAACATCCCTTAGAACTGTAAATGACTGCAATGCCTTACTTGAGCACTTCAAATCTGAGGCTCTTAAAATAGTCGGGCCGTATGGACTAAGCGGCTCAGAACCTCCATTTATAATTTTTGATAGTCCAGGTCAGCCTGAGCTTTTGCGTTCCACAACAGCGGCCGTGCCAGAAGCTGCTGGCTCAGATGGTGGTGTTCCCAATTTTTCAACCACCAATGTTCAAGTGAAGGGCGTAGATGAACCAGACATAATAAAAACCGATGGCACCAGAATCGTGGGCATTAGCGGCGGCGAGCTATGGATAGTTGACCCAACCAATGGCAACAAAGTCGGGAGCATAAAGCTCGGCAACACCTACGACAACATTGAGTTTTTGCTATACAAAGATAAGGTTGTGGCGTTTTATACTTCTAGCACTTTTTCAACTTATGCCCCAACTCGATTGGAGACTGACATTGCCAGCATTCCTGCTTCTGTCAGCGGAAATGCACATATCATTGAGATTGACATAACGAATAATACTCCACGCATTTTAAACGAAGTCATTATTGAAGGAAGATATATCAGCGCTAGGCGGGTTGATAACACTGTGAACTTTGTTTTGGAGTCACGAAAGTCACAAGAGCTTCCATTTGTTAGCCCAATAAATCAAAATGGTGAAGAACGTGCCAAAGAATCAAACCGCCAAGTCATTATGGAGTCATCCATTGAAGACTGGTTGCCGTTATATCACTTGGTAAACGAACAGGGCGGTAGTGTTAGAAAAGGTGAAATTGCCCCATGTAATAAGGTAAGAATACCTGACGAGCACTCAGGGCTAGATGTGTTATCAATTGTCACAATTGATTTAGATAGTTCACTTCCAGAGCAGGGGGCTACCTCAGTCATAGCCAATGGCGGCACCGTCTATTCATCTGGCAAAACACTTTATGTGGCACACGAGCTTTATAGAAATAATTTTGCAGTAGTTGCTTCTGCCACCATTGAACCAGAAATAGATAGTGATAGCAGTTCTGATCTTGATAGCGCAGTAAGCAATGAAAATGTGCGAAATGAAAATGAGGTTTGGTTCCACAAGTTCTCAACTCCAGCTGGTGGAACTGCTGAATATGAAGCCAGCGGTGGAATACTTGGCGACATCTTAAACCAATTCTCAATGCATGAAACTGCCGATGGGCACTTTTGGATTGTTACCACTAGGGCTATTGCCGATTCCTCTGTTGAAAATTCTGAGAGGTTGGGCTTTGTCCCAACCACCAGCGAGAGCTTCATCAGCTCATTTAAGCAAGAAGGTGAAGAGCTTATGAATGTAGGGCAAGTTGGTAACATCGGCAAAACTGAAGATGTTCAAAGCGTTAGGTTTATTGGCGACACAGCCTATGTTGTTACATTCCGCCAAATCGACCCTTTCTATGTGGTTGATTTAAGCCAGCCTGAAAATCCTCGTGTTCTTGGCGAGCTTAAGATTCCTGGTTTCTCTAGCTACCTACACCCACTTGGTAATCGTAAGCTGTTGGGCGTGGGAAGTAGTGCCACTGATGAAGGTCGTGTAACTGGTGGGAAACTTTCCCTGTTTGATGCCACAGACCCTACTAACCCGAAAGAGGTTGCAGTTTTGGAACTAGGTTCAGGATTTAGCGATGTGAGATGGGACCATCGAGCATTTTTGTATTGGCTGCCATCTGAGCGAGCTTTCATGCCTTATGGATCGTATGACAACGACTTCTTTGGTGCAATCGCCATAGATGTTGAGGCTGATAATGCGAAATTGGGTGAAGCGGGAAGGTTTAGCCATAATAATCCTCAGCAGTGCCGAGGTGACAACTGTGGGTATCAACCAAAAGAATTGATTACAAGAACTCTTGTTATTGGCAACACACTTTGGTCGCTTTCTACCCATTTTTTAGAGGCTCGAGACATTGATTCTTTGGAAAAGATTAGCTCGACTCAAATTGCGCACCAAGAATCGCCACGTTTCATTGAACCATTTGATGGAAGTGGCGGGGTGATTCCCTAAGAAGACTGGATTACTAAAATCCGCTCAGCAGCAAATGGGCCAACGCCAACTTTGTTATCCCCTATTTGAATGGTGCAAGTTCCATCAGGAGAATTGTTGACGAGCTTGCCTTTGGTGCCAGGCACTAATTCTGATTTCTCTAAAAATTCAAGCAGGTCAGGAACAAACTCAAGTTCTTCAGGGATACGACTGACCGTGAAATTGCTATCAGCTTCAAGTTCTGAGAGTTGACGGGTAGTAGGCGCTACATAATCTGAACCTGGGATTGGGTTTCCATGGGGGCAAGTTGTAGGCTCGCCCAGCACTCGGCTCATTGCTTCTTCCACTCGCTGAGAAATAATGTGTTCCCACTTGCCAGCCTCATGATGAGCCTCTGCCCAACTCAGCTTTAAGATGTCAGTTAAAAACCGCTCAGCCAACCTGTGGCGCCGAACAACTTTCTGGGCAATAGTCTCACCTTTTTCAGTAAGTGAAATTTGCCCTTGATTTATTTCCACAATGCCATCTTTTTCAAGCCGACTAATACTTTGTGAAACCGCCGAAGTTGTGACCATCAACCGCTCTGAAATTCGAGCCTTTATCACCTCAAGGTTGTCTTCGTTCAGCTCAAAAATCGCCTCACAATATTCCTCAACGGCAGGATGCCACTCACGTTGTTTTTCCATAGTTTATGTTTATATCTTAATTGCTTAAATATAAAATGTTATTAAATATGCCCAAGTTTTAAATATGTCTTAAATATGCCCAGGGCGGTCGGTGGGGTCGA
The DNA here is from genome assembly GCA_020027305.1 of Acidimicrobiia bacterium. Classification (GTDB taxonomy): domain Bacteria; phylum Actinomycetota; class Acidimicrobiia; order Acidimicrobiales; family Hopanoidiivorantaceae; genus JAHRAM01. The sequence continues at coordinate 4,076 of JAHRAM010000173.1, forward strand.
AAGTTTCGAGGCTGGTTCGGCTGAGTTTGTTGATGGCGTTGAGATAGGCTGCTGCTGAGGCTTCTACTACATCTATTGACAATCCCCTGCCTGAGATTTCAATTCCTTCTGGTGTGGTTAGCCTCATTGAGACTTCTGCCATAGCATCTTCGCCTGCTGAAACTGAAACTGCTGAAAAGTCAACTAGCTTTCCATCAATGCCAGTTGCCTCACGGATTGCCTGACACACGGCATCAATCATTCCCCCACCAGTAGTTGATGCCTCAAGCACTTCTCCACCTTTGGTTTTGATTTTGATGCTGGCGGTTGGCTCTTTTCCATTTCCAGTTCCACACTCAAGCCCCACTAACTCAAACTCATATTCGCCAGTATCTGCTAACTCTTCTACAACCAGAGCCTCAATGTCGGCATCGGTTACCACCTTCTTTCGGTCGGCTAAATCTTTAAATCGCTTGAAAGCTGAATTCAAAGCCTCTGCCGTTATGGTAATTCCCATCTCTTTAATATGATTGGCAAAGGCTGCCCTGCCTGAGTGCTTACCCAAATAGAGGTTGGTGTTTTGCCCAATGTCTTTTGGATCCATAATCTCATAAGTGGTTCGCTCATTTAACACGCCGTGCTGATGTATTCCCGACTCGTGGGAAAAAGCATTTCGCCCCACAACTGCTTTGTTGTGCTGAACGGCATAGCCAGTTAGCTGGCTAACCAGCCTGCTGGTTCTAAGCAGTTCGTCAGTTTTGATGTTCACACTCAAATCACCAAAATAATCATTTCTAGTATTGATAGCCATCACGACTTCTTCTAGAGCAGCATTTCCAGCGCGTTCGCCAATTCCATTGATGGCACATTCAACCTGCCTAGCGCCTGCCATTACCCCAGCTAGAGAATTGGCAACTGTCAGCCCAAGATCATCATGGCAATGGGTGGAAATAATGTAGTCGCCTTTTATTCGATTGCGAATCTCGGTGAGCGTTTTTCCATATTCTTCTGGAACGCCAAACCCAACAGTGTCTGGAATGTTTAAAACTGTCGCCCCAGAATCAACTGCGATTTGAAGCACCTCGCACATAAAATCAAAGTCGCTTCTTGAACCATCTTCGGGCGAAAACTCAACATCATCTACATAGGAGCGAGCACGAGACACAGCTTGTGATGCCTCAGTCTTCACTTGTTCGCGCGTCATCTTTAGCTTGTGCTTCATATGGCTTTCACTAGTTGCTATGAAAGTGTGGATACGTTTCTTTGGCGCTGACTCAATGGCTTCAAAACAGCGGTCAATGTCGGCATAAGAAGTTCGGCACAAGCCACAAATGATTGAATCGGTTACAACTTTTGCAATAGCTTGAACTGCCTCAAAGTCACCTTGAGATGCTACTGGAAACCCAGCCTCAATAATGTCTACACCTAGCCGTGATAGCTGTTCGGCAATCTCAAGTTTTTCGCCAGCATCTAATGAGATTCCTGGCGACTGCTCTCCATCTCTTAGGGTCGTGTCAAAGATTTGCACATGATTTTTAGCGGCGTCATTTGACTTACTGTCGTTTGACTTGCTTTTTGTTGGCTTGCTTTTTTCTGCTTTGGTCTTTGTCATTTTCTTTTATTTTACTTTTAATTGTCTCGCTTTTCCCCTTATTTTCCCGCTAATAAAAAAACCTCCCTACATTGGGGAGGCTACAGCAAGCAAAGTGCTTGCCCAACTATAGAAGGAGTGTCGCAGTTGTGGTTTCAACCTTTCTTGCCGATTTCATTATATTTATATTATACACCCACAAATTAGAAGTCGCAAATAGTTAATAGGTTGTAGTAAAACTAGACACAATTTTCAAATGCTTACAGCAATCTCAGCCCAACTCAATCAGCTGAACTGCATTGATGCCATCGGCACTTTCTAGTTTTTGCCTAACATCTTCAGTTGCAGATTCGGTGGTGGCAATTACCATAAGCGCTGCCCCTTCTTGACTTCTGCCCACATGCATGTCATCAATGTTTACTCCTGCCTCGCCAAGGATGGTTCCAACCAATCCAATGACACCAGGGCGGTCATCGTTTTCTACCAAAACCATATGGCGAGCTGGGGCGAGGTTGAACTTGTGGTTATCAATACGAATAATTCGAGGGGCTCGCTCAAGCTCGGTAACCGTGCCTGCCACTACCCTGCTGCTGTCGCCGTTACGACCACTCCCACTGCTGATAGTTACCTGATTGACATATTCTTGAGCAGTCGTATTTCTGTGAGTTTCAATGTTTAGACCATGACTTTTTGCAACAGCTTGGGCATTCACATAAGAAAGAGGTTGCTCAGTGGCAGCTTTTAACAACCCAACCATAACGGCAAGCGTTCCTGCCTCTACATCCAATGCACCAATATCGCCTTGAAACGAAACTTCCAATTTCTTGGTGGCAAGGTCGCCATCCATGGCTGCAAAGAAACGCCCAAGCATTTCACATAGCGGAAGGAATGGGCGGAGCAGTTCGGGAATGACATGGGCAGAAATGTTTACAGCAAATGGAGGAAATCCGCCAGCAAGAGCAGTTACGATTTGTTCCGCAACCGTGATGCCCACCCTATCTTGAGCTTCAGCAGTGCTTGCTCCTAGATGAGGGGTCGCCACAACTTGGTCAAGTGCAAGCAGCTCTTTGTGCTCAGGAGGCTCTGTGGAAAACACATCTAAAGCTGCCCCAGCAACCACACCATTTTTTATTGCATCATAAAGGGCTTGTTCGTCAACTGCCTCTCCCCTAGAAACATTTATCAGGCGAAGCCCTGGTTTTGCAACAGCCAACACCTCAGCATTGATAAGATGTTTAGTTTCAGGAGTCGCCACAGTATGAAGGCTCACAAAATCAGATTCTGCCACCAGTTGCTTTAGTTCCATCAACCTTACATTCATCTGGCTGGCACGTTCTGTGGAAACATACGGATCGTGTGCTACCACTTTCATCCCAAAGGCCTGTGCCCGATGTGTAACCAGCTGACCGATTCTGCCAAGACCAACAATTCCCAAAGTCTTTTCGCTCAGCTCCACACCGCTGAACTCAGGGCGATTCCAGTTTCCCACTTTCAAATCATTATGGGCTTGGGGGATATTCCTAGCTTGTGCCAAAATCAACCCCATCGTGTGTTCGGCCGCCGACAAAATATTTGCTTCTGGCGCATTCACAACCACTATGCCCAACTCGGTGGCTTTTTCAACATCAATGTTGTTCACTCCTACGCCCGCCCTGCCAACAGCACTCAAATTCGTGCCAGCTTCTAGCAATTCCTCAGTCACCTGTGTGCCAGACCTAACAATCAATGCATCTGCTTGGGCGATTTTTTTAGCGAGCGATTTTTCATCCAGCCCAAATGCCAAATCCACCTCATGCCCAGCGGCACGAAGAATGTCTAAGCCCTCTTCAACTATCGGTTCTGTAACTAATATTTTTGCCATTTGCTTTCCCATAAATAATGGTAAAGCATAAACCACTACTTTTCATTTATTTATTCGGTTTTCTGCTGCTTTTATTTTGCTTATATTGTCGGAATGCCGCCAGATATTTCGACCTCAGTTTAATTCCACATTAGATTAAAAAATAGGTAAAATTAATTAAACAACAAAAGTGAAAACGTTAAGACACCTAAAACACTTAACCACTTAAAAACACCGAAAAATCAGGAGGAAGAAAAATGAGCAAAGTTGACTTCAAAGCCTTTGACGCAGACAACCATTATTATGAGGCAGAAGATGCCTTTATCCGCCATGTGCCAAAAGAGATGCAAAAGCGGTGCATGCAATGGGCAGAGCTAAACGGAAAACGGCGGCTACTGGTAGGTGGCAAAGTAAATCGTTTCATCCCAAACCCAACTTTTGACCCAATTGCCCGCCCAGGAAGTTTGGATGATTATTTCCGCGGCAAAGTGGCATCGGCAGATTTGCGAGAAGCGTTTGGCGAGCTTGACCAGATGTCTGACCACCCAGAATACCGCGACAGAGATGCTCGCGTAGACTTCATGGAAAATCAAGGGTTGGAAGCAGCATATTTCTTCCCCACCTTAGGTGTAGGAATGGAAAGCGCACTCGCCCACGACCTCCCCGCCATGCGTGCTGCCTTCAAAGGGTTTAACCGCTGGATAGAAGAAGAATGGGGCTTTGCTT
>JAHRAM010000202.1 GCA_020027305.1 Acidimicrobiia bacterium
TTATTGATGCTCCAAATACTAACCCTAATACTAAAGATTTTGAAGATATTTCAGAAATGTCAGCTGAAATAAAGGCTGCATCTGCGTTAGGGTTTATAGGTCATAAAGAAGGCCCTTATGACTATTATCACTGTAAGTGGAGGGCGCCTTTTCAAGGGAATCCTTTAGTTGGGTAGCTAAAAAATAAACTTATCTTCATTTAACAAGGAATTTGTTTATGGCTTTGATTCCCTCTTAACATTTTTTGATTACTTAACGTAGCCCGCAGAAGTTAAAGAAGGTGATATAAAATTGTTTACATGGGGTATATTATTTTTAAAATTGAGTTCGCAAAATTCTTCAAAAATAATGATTGATAAAGAAAAGAAAACCTAGAGAAAATCAATTCTCAATAAGCAGTTAATCAATTATAAAAGATCAAAGTAGTTGCAAAATTTTCAGAATTAAAACATTTACGGTAAAAAGTTCTAAAGAGGCGGCTACTAGTAGGGTTTTAACGAATTAGTTTAACTTAGAAGAAATTTTATTTTTCTTTCGGTAGTTTACGGTCAGCATAGTTGGGTAAATAGTTAGAACAAGTGTTGCAAAAATAAACCACTGAACAGCATAGCTAAGATGGGGTCCGTCTCCCCTATCTGGCGGGTCTAAAATGTTTGGGCTGTTTTGAGCTTCCACACTAATTGTTTGAAGTTGTATAAAGTAATTTAAGTTTGGAACCAGTTTCAAGCTGGCTTCACTAGCAAAACCTGAAAGCTCTGGCCGGGCTAGACACTGTTCCCACTCTTTTGGATTTGTGATATCTCCACTAGCTTTACGAATAATACCCGTGATTGTTATCTGGTCGATAGGGGCTGATAAGTCGGGCGGAGAAAACACAGATTCTTCATCTCTACACTCTAACCCGCTCAACTCTCTTGGAACCCAGCCACGATTTACAATAAAATGTCGTCCTTCACTTTCAAATGGGGTCAACAACCAAACCCCAGGTCTACCCATCATTGTTCTGTTTCTAATAGTTGCCTCAAGCTCAGGAATAAATTTTCCTGTCAGCTCTACTTTGTAAAATTCTAAATCTTCGCCTAAATCTTGGCTTGAATCTTGGCCTATATCTTGACGTTCATCTCGACTAGTACTATTTGTTGCTCGTGCCTTCTGTTCAAGCTCTTGAATGCTCAACACCTGCTGCTGGCGAGCTTCAAATAATTTATTTTGCTCTCGCCTCTCATCTAGGCGGTTTAGCTGCCAAACTCCTAAACTCGCCAAGATGGAAGCAACAATGGCAACCAAAAGGTGGAATGCCAGCCAACGAGGTTTTAGATACTGCAGTTTAGAGGCCAAGTAGTTTTTCTAATCCAATAGTTACACCGCTATTTTGGCCTACAGCTTTCACCGCAAGCAAAACACCTGGCACAAATGATTCACGATTTAAAGAGTCTTGGCGAATGGTAAGCAACTGCCCAGATGTTCCAAAACGAACCTCTTGATGGGCAACTGCACCTTTCATACGAAGTGAATGAACTCTTATGCCACTATTGCTAGAAGCACCGCGTGCATTTTTGAGATTTTCTACCTGAGTTGGGTCAGCCGACCAGTCTGGCTTTATGGCTTCTAGTCGTGAAAGGGTTTCCAAAGCAGTTCCAGAAGGAGCATCAATCTTTTCGTCATGGTGCATTTCAAGTATTTCTGCCGAATCAAAATGTGGGGCAGCAATTTCTGCTAACTTCATCATCACAACTGCTGAAATTGAAAAGTTGGAAACAATAATACAGTTGCTCTTGGTGAACTTTTTTTCAAGGGATGTAATTGTTTTTTGTGAAATACCTGAAGTGCCAACAACTGCATGGATTGAATTTTGCGCCAACAACTCAAGATTTTTTTCAGCAGCACTAGCCTCAGTGAAATCAATTACTACATCTAGATTGACACCATCATCCAAAGCATCAGCTAACCCAGAGTAGTGGGTGTTGTTGCCCCCAGCATTATTATCATTAGCATTATTTTTCTGATTAACATTTTCTAAATTGCCGTTTTTTGAATCGACATTTCTATAGTTAATATCCATTTGGGCAACAAGCTCTAGACTAGGGTCGCCTGCAACTGCTTTTGAAACAACAGCACCAACTTTGCCTAGTGCGCCTGAAACTCCGACCTTTAGTGAAGCCATATTATTAATTATTAACTTATTTTTAGGTAATTAGTTGTCAATTGTAAACATCTAACCCTCATCTTAAACTACTTAAACTGAACGTTTGCCACACCTTCTAACACTTTTTTTGACAATGAACAACTAGTCGACCAACTGGCCGCTCATCTACGACCACAGCTTGTAATGCTTTTTACCTTGTAACACTTTTTTTTGAGAACAAACAACGAATCTCATTGCTAGTCTTCTAAAGAAAAGGTATCTTCAAACGACACCTCTTCTATGTTGTTATTTTTTTCTATGTTGTCATTGTTTTCGCGATTTTCAACTCTATCCGAATTGTCTATATTGTCGCTTGCTTCACGATTATTTCGGTTATTATTTCGGTTATTGTTTCGGCGATCACTTTGTCGGTTGTTTTGACGATTATTTGATCGATTGTTGCGATTTCTTTGGTTGTTTTGACGGCCTTGATTTCTGCCACCTCCAGAACCTCTTCTGTCTTGACTTCTTCTATCGCCACCAGAATTTGAAACTGGGGCGCCTTCAAGTGAAAGTGAAACCCTGTCGCCACGGTTTGTCTTTTCAATATCATCTACCACGACCGTAAGGGTATCACCCAAGCTAACCTCATCTTCTACACGGTCAACTCGCTTGCCCCCGCCTAACTTTGAGATATGCACCAAGCCGTCAGTTCCTGGCAAGATGTTTACAAAAGCCCCAAAATCGGTGATGTTTACCACTTCACCAGTATAAGTTTGCCCCATTTCAGCAGTTGGAGGGTTTAAGATGAGGTCAATTTCTGCCTGTGCTTCATCAATAGCAGCACGAGAAGTAGAAGCTAACGTCACGATTGCCACGCCTTCAGCATCGTCAATTGAAACATCTGCTCCAGTCTTTTCTTGGATGCCGTTTATAACTTTGCCCTTTGGCCCGATGACCTCACCCACTTTATCCATTGGAATTTCAAAGGAAGTGATTTTTGGAGCAGTGTCTTTTATATCATCTCTTGGTGCAGAAATAGCTGCTTCCATTGTTGAAAGAATTTCTAGACGCGCAGTTTTTGCCTGCTCTAGTGCTGAAACCAACACCTCGCTTGGAATACCGTCTATCTTGGTGTCAAGCTGCAAAGCAGTTACCGTGTCGCTCGTTCCAGCTACTTTGAAATCCATATCGCCATAGGCATCTTCTTCACCCAAAATATCAGTGAGCGGAATATATTGCCCATCTTCATAAATCAAGCCCATTGCAATTCCTGCCACAGCTGAACTGATTGGCACGCCTGCATCCATAAGCGACAGAGATGATGCACAAACTGACGCCATAGAGGTTGAGCCATTAGATGACAGCACCTCAGACACCAACCGAATCGTATAAGGGAAATCTTCAAAAGAAGGAAGCACCCCAGAGATTGCTTTTTCTGCCAATGCTCCGTGACCAATTTCACGCCGCTTGGGGCCACGCATAAAGCCAGTTTCGCCAGTTGAAAATGGTGGGAAGTTGTAGTGATGCATGAACCTCTTTTTCTCAGAAGGCTCTAGACCGTCTACGATTTGATCCATCCGCTGAGTTGCCAAAGTTGTGGCGTTAAGAACTTGAGTTTCACCTCTTTGAAAAAGCCCAGACCCATGAGCCAGCTCAAGCGTGCCAACATAAGCTGATAAATCACGGAGTTGATCTGTTTTTCTTCCATCAACTCTTGAGCTTGTGCTTACAATGTGTTCGCGAATGAGCTTTTTGTTGAGTGCTGAAATGACAGGCTTAACTTCATCAAGTGCCTCTGAATCTTCACCCAAACTTTCTTTCGCTTTGGCAACTGCTTCATCAATTGCTACCTTTCGTTCTTTTCGATTTGAGTTGCCAATGACTGATTTCAAACCACTTGCCACAAGCTGTTCTACCATTGAATAAGTGTCATCGGTGTAATCACTTTGTGGCTCATATTCAAATGGAATTTTTACCCCAGCAGCTGCCATTAGTTGACGTTGAAGGTCTACGGCAGTTGTGATGTGTTCTTTTGAGACATTAAGCCCTTCTACAAGACCTGTCTCATCAAGTTTGGCAGCACCTTCTATATGCATTTTTGAAGTGTTCAAGTTAGAAGCTGCCTCAACCATCATTATGGCGACCTCTGAGTCGTCTGGCAACACACGCCCAGCAACTACCAACTCAAATGTGCACTCTTCTATTTCTTCATAGGTTGGATGAACAATCCAGTTTCCTTCTGCTGAAAAAGCTAGACGCACTGCACCAATTGGGCCATTGAATGGAATATCTGAAATTCCCAAAGCAACTGATGCTGCATTAATGGCAATTATGTCATAGGGGTTTTGTAAGTCAGCGCCCAGCACAGTTCCCACAATATGAACTTCATTTCTAAAGTCTTTAGGGAAAGACGGACGAAGAGACCTATCAACAAGTCGGCAAGTTAAGATTGCTGTTTCACCTGCCCGAGCTTCTCTTCTAAAGAAAGAGCCAGGGATTTTCCCAGCAGCATACATTCTTTCTTCTATATCTACGGTGAGCGGGAAAAAATCTGTTCCTTCCTTTACGCTTTCTGCAGATGTTGCTGTCACCAGCACTTGCGTTTTTCCTAATGTTGCAACTACTGCTCCGTTTGCTTGAGAGGCCAAAAGGCCGGTCTCAAAGCACATAGTTTTGTCTGCATCAACGGTTGCAGAAACCTGTATTGGGGATGTATCAATTGACATAGTATTTGTCTCCTTATATATTTTTACGAGCCGTTTTGCTCGATTGTTAGCTTCTTTTAGGCTCAATTTCTATGTCAATTCCCAGTTGAAAAAAACTAAACAAAATTACTTTTGGCAGTTCTGCACAGTTCCATTCGACTGAAAACTGATAACACTTGAAACCAAGCTCTATTTTATTCTACCAGTTAAAAGGGGGGATTTGTGGTTTTGTGCTCTAGCGACGCAAATTGAGCTTCTCAAGCAAAGCACGATAGCGATCCACATCAGTATTTTTTAGATAGTCTAAGTGTCGCCTTCTCTTCCCCACCAACATCAGCAATCCCCGCCGACTATGATGATCTTTCACATGCTTTTTAAGGTGCTCTGTCAAATGGGCAATTCGTTGGCTTAGCAGAGCCACTTGAACTTCGGCTGAACCAGTGTCTGACTCATGCAACCGATGATTACTAATTGTTTCTTGCTTAGTTTCCATTTCGAACTTTAATGCTAGTTTTAATCTTAACCTGTTTTAGGCAAAATTGCCCCTTCAGGTTTTTATTACTTTATATTTGAAAATTGGAATTTGCCGATTGAATACAAACATAAAAAATGTATGAGTGGTAAATAAAACAATGAATGAGTGGAACAATGAGAAAGACTGGAAATTTCTTTAGGACAAGACAACATCGGGATGGAACATATTATCTGAAATTTTACACACAGCTATCAGTTGCGAATTGTTATCTAAAGCAACATATATATTTTGGTTGCTTGTATTTAGATTAGTTGTATTTGAGTTACTTGGGTCAAGATTGTTTTCATTGGAGGACACAGATTTTTTATTACTAATAGATATTTTTTCTTTATCTGGAATTTGCACATTGTCTGGAATTGTAATAGCCCTACCGTTAGATATAGATTCCACATCTTCATCACTCAAAACAACTTGGGGGTATGCCGCCATTCCAACTGCTGGAGAAATAAGTGCTGGCACAATTGATTCAGCTCCAACCAACTCTCCAGTTTCATCTTGGAGATTGACAGCATCTTCAATCCTAAACCCGCCAACAGATAGGCGACAGAGATCTTTAATGTGGCCGACCGTTCCTAGCTCTTTTGCAATATCTTCACCTAGGGTTCTAATGTATGTTCCCATTGAGCACTCAACTTCTAAGCGGGCAATTTTTCTGCCACTATTATTTTTTTCACCATTTTTTGAAACATCATCTACCCACCCAAGCTGAATGGAATATATGTTGACAACCTGTGGTTCTCGCTGAATGGTTTTTCCTTCATATGCCAGTTTATAAAGACGTTGACCCCCAACTTTTTTGGCAGAATGCATTGGCGGAATTTGGTGAATTTCACCTAGAAACTTTTTAGCTGCTTTTGAAAGGTCTTCTTCACTAAAATCGCCCACGGGCATTCTTGCAGTTTCTTTTCCCGTGCTGTCGCCAGTGTCTGTCTCAACCCCTAAAATTAATTCGGCTACATATTTTTTTGGTAGAGCAGTAATAAATTTCAAAAGCCTAGTAGCTTTGCCTATGCCCAACACCAAAACACCTGAGGCAGGAACATCTAGGGTTCCACTGTGTCCTATTTTGAGCTTTTCTATTTTGGGTTTTCCTGACTTTATCTTCTCGCCTTTTTTTGTCTGGCTGCCTGCTTTTTCTTGTTCGCCTTCTTTTGTTTGATTGTCTTTTTTTGCTTGCTCACTTTTCAATGGTCTGTCTTGAATTTTTTGACTAGGCTTTTCTAGTTGCCGACTTTCAATTTGCCCCCTATTGTTTTTTAAAATCTTTTTAACCTGAAAGATGGCATCATGGGAAGTTACCCCTGGCACTTTTTTTACTGACAAAAAACCAGATTCAATCATCCGTTTCAGCTTCTATTTCTTTTAAGATTTCTTCAATGTGGTCTTCATGCTCTTTTGTGATTTGGGAATCGTCAGTTTGAAAAATAAGCTGTGGCAATTGTTTAAATCGGGTTTTGCGACTAAGTGCCTTTCTAAAAACTGATTTCTTTTTTTCAAGTTTTAGAAGAACTCTTTCATCAGAACCGCCTAATGTTGAAATGGTTATCTTGGCACGATTCAGCTGGTTATCTACATCAACAGAAATTATCGACACAAACTCAAGGTCGCTATCATCTTGTTTCTGAAGTGTGTCAGCAAGAATTTGACGAATTAATTCCCCTGCCCTATCCTTCTTTTCATAGTCACTTTTCATTTATTGCTACTTATTATTTATTAACACTTTTTATTTGTCGCCATTCAACTGAACGCCATTTTAATTTGCAACCAACCATATATTCAAAGTCTCAAACTTGAAGAATTGATATTTTCACTTATACTTTTGCCTCAACCTCACGACTTTCATAAGTCTCAATAATATCTTCTGCTTTGAGATCTTGAAAATCAGAAAGTCCAATCCCACACTCATTTCCAACTTGAACTTCTTTTACATCATCGGTAAATCGCTTGAGAGACTTAATCTCTCCTTTCCAAATAATTGCACCATCTCGCAAAAAGCGAACCCCTGAACCTAAAGACAGCTTTCCGCTATTTACCATACAGCCAGCCACAAACCCGACATCTTTGATATGAAACACTTCTTTAACCTCAGCTTCACCAGTCACGACTTCTTCAAATTCTGGAACCAGCATTCCCTTCAAAGCATCTTCAACGTCTTCAACCAGCTTATAAATAATTTCATAGGTTCTAATCTCAACTGACTCATCGGTTGCTAAATCTCGAATTTTCTTATCAGGCCTTATATTAAAACCAATAATTATGGCACTGGAAGCAACTGCTAGCTTAATGTCATTTTCATTGATGCCTCCAACACCCCGATGCACATAAGTAATCTTCAAATTGTCTGTCTTTAATCCCTGAAGTCTGTCTGATATTGCCTCTAGCGAGCCAAAGGTGTCGGCTTTCACAATTAGGTTGAGCGTGACAACTTGTCCAACCTGTAGATTAGAAAAAACATCTTCTAGGTTTGAAGCAGAAGAAGCTACATTGCCCCTTACATTGCTCCTTGTCAAGCTGACACCCCTTTCTAGGTCTTGCCTCTTTTCTGCAACTTTTGATGCTATAGATTCACTGGGAGCACACACAAAATCTGCTCCTGCTCTTGGCATTTGGGAAAGTCCAAGCACTTGAACGGGAGTTCCAGGACCAGCCTGCTTTAACTTTTCGCCCTTGTCTCCTACCAAAGCACGAACCTTTCCTGATGCTGAACCAGCTACAATTGGATCGCCCACTGAGAGTGTCCCTTGATAGACAAGTAGGGTCGCAACTGCTCCCTGCCCAGGATTCATTTGGGATTCAAGAACTACGCCTGATGCCCTTCCAGTATCTACAGTCTTTAGCTCTTCTAGCTCAGCTGCCAAGGAAACATTTTCTAAAAGCTCATCTATACCAGTGCCTTCCTTTGCAGAAACTTCGACCACTTGGATGTCTCCACCATAGCTTTCAACAACAAGCTCATGTTCAGCAAGCTGTTGGAGAATTCGATTTACATTCTTAGTTTCAAGGTCAATTTTATTCACCGCCACAACTATGGGAGCACCTGCTGCCTTGGCATGGTTAATGGCCTCTATGGTTTGAGGCATAACACCATCATCTGCAGCTACAACCAAAATAACAACATCTGTTACATTTGCCCCCCTTGCACGCATGGCAGTAAACGCCTCGTGGCCTGGAGTGTCAATAAATGTAATTTCGCTTCCCTTATGCTCAACCTTATATGCCCCAATGTGTTGAGTTATGCCACCCTTCTCTCCACTAATGACATTGGCATTTCTAATAGTATCAAGGAGTTGAGTTTTGCCATGGTCAACATGCCCCATAACAGTTACAATTGGAATTCTTGATACCAACTCATCATCAGGTGACTCAGGAATCTCAAGCATATCCATCAGTTCTGTTTCTGCTTCTTCGCCAGGATTTATAAGGCTAATCTCAGCCCCCAATTCAAGGCAATAGAGTTCAACAAATTCATCAGTTAGAGAAGTATTTGCTGTTATTGTTTCGCCATGCTCAAAGAAATATTTAATAATATCAGCCACAGTTCGGTTCATCTTTGGGGCAAGGTCTGCTGGCGTGCTCCCCCGTTCTATCAATATTATTCCGCTAGGAACTGGGGTATTTGCTGGCGTATACTCTGGCTCACCTACTGGTTGCAATTCTTGAAGTGGGGAACGCCTTCTTCTACGACCTGTCCTTCGTCTGGGGCGGAAGTGTGGTTGCTGGCGCCCTTCAGGCTTTACATCTTTTTCAGCTTCACTCTTTTGGAGAAGTGAGCTAATCCTTTTGCTGGATGGCAAAACTACATCTGGACGAACTTTAGATGGTTGTCGTCTTGGTGCTACAGATTTTGGGGTTGTAGGTTTAGGCGGTGGAGGTATAGGCTTTCCTGAGCGAGAAAGCATCGGCTTTTTTAGGGTTGCCGTTTTAGATGTGTCTTGTTTTTGGTCGTCTTGTTTTTCAATATCTTTCTTTTCAGCCTTTTCAGCTTTGGCAGGTCTTTCTTCAACTGAGGTAGGGGCAGATTTTGATTTTACTGCCTTTGCCTTTTCTTCAACAGGTGTAGTTGTTGTAGTTGATGCCTTCTTAGTTGTTGATTTTTTGCTAGCAGGTTGAGTGACACTCTTTTTTGCCGCCGTAGTTTTTTTAGCAGTCGTCTTTACGGTCGCAGCTTTTTTTGATTCTGCCTTCTTTGGGGCAGCTGATTTTTTAGTAGCAGTTTTTTTAGAACTTTTCTTCTCTTCAGTGGCTTTAGGCTTTTTGATTAAGCCTTCACGTTCTGCCTTACGCCTGACCCTATCTGCCTGAGGTTCTTCCATTGAGGAAGAATGGCTTTTAACTTCAACTCCGAGCTGTTGGCAAATCTCTAAACACTCAGCATTTGTGAGCCCTAGTTCTTTTGCCAATTGATGAACTCTAACTTTTTTCACTTTTTAAACAGCCCCCTTTGGCCTAGTTGTCTTGTGCGGTTACATTATTTGAATCTTCCTCATTGGATTTTTCGTCTGATTTTTCATCGTCTGCTGCTTCATCTTTTGATTCTTCATCTTTTGCTTCTTCTTTTGCTTTTTCTGCTGCTTCATCTTGTGATTCGTCTGCTGCTTCATCGCCTTTTGCTTCTTGTGTTGATTCGTTCTCTGTTAGCTTTTCCCATTCTGCAAGACTAATTGGATCGCTTCCGTCTGCTGGGTGAAACATTTGTTCGCCAGTTTCTTCGTCGGCAACCCATTCTCCACTAGCCCATTCTTGTTCGCCTTCCTGACTTTCACCTTCTATATCTTTTGTTTCAGTGTCGTCAGCATTTTCAGTGTCGTCAGTGCTTTCATCTTTACCATCTTTATCTTGTGTGTCGCTTTCTTTTGTAGATTGAGCTTTTTTATCGGCTGGGGTTTCTTCTGTGTGCTGTTCGCCATCTCCATCTGGTTCAACCTTAATTAAATACCCAGTTAAACGGGCAGCTAAACGAGCATTTTGTCCCTCTCTGCCAATTGCTAGTGATAGCTGTTGGTCTGGAACAATTACCCTTGCTTCATTTTCTTCTTCAATAATCTCAACTTCTTTGACTTTAGCTGGAGAAAGTGCCGAACGCACATACTCTGCTGGGTTTTCGTCATAGGGAACAATATCAATTTTTTCACCATTTAGTTCGTTTACGATGGGGCGAACCCTAACACCCCCTGCTCCAACACAGGCACCTATTGGGTCTATACTCTCATCGTTTGAATATACAGAAATCTTTGTGCGATGTCCTGGTTCTCTAGAACATGCCAATATTTGAACGATGCCATCAGCAATTTCTGGAACCTCAACCTCAAACAATCTATGGATGAGTCCAGGATGAGTTCGGCTAACCACCACCTGAGGGCCTTTTGATGTGTGGCGAACTTCAACAATATATGCTTTTAGACGGGTTCCAGCTTCTGGGCGCTCATACGGCACCTGCTCTGAGGAGGGCAACAGCGCCTCTACACTCCCCAAGTCAAGCAGGGTAAAACGTGGATCGTTCTGTTTAACAATTCCAGTTACAACTTCACCTTCTCTACCAGCATATTCTTCATATCTTTGATCCCACTCAACCTCTCTAATCCCCTGTGTGAGAAACTGCCTAATTGCCTGAATGGCTATTCTTCCAAAATCTTGCGGCGTAATGTCAACCTCTTCAGAACCTTCTTCTCCTTCAGACACTGACATAACCCGTATCTCCATTTGAACTGGGTCTATGGTCACCCAAGTGTTCTCATCTGAATCAGCCTGTTCTTTATAGCCCGCCTCAATGGCATCTGCCAATTTTGAAAGCAAAGTCTCTAGGTCTATTCCCTTTTCACTAGCAGAGGCGTTGAGATACTCAATACTTTCTGCGTTTAGCTTCATTCCCATTTTTTATCCTCCCACTCAAAAACTACATTTGCCTTTTTTATGTTTTCAAAGGAAATTTCTAGCTCAACTTCCTTTTTGCCTGCTTCTGTCTGAAGGATTATTCCACTAGACGAAACATCTATTAGCTTCCCTGAAAATCTAACTTGGCTGGCAATACTAGGGGGTATATCACCTTGCCCTGCCTCAAGCTCACCACCAGAAAAATTAGTATTAGAAATAGGTGCGTTTAATTTAAGGGCAATAGTTTTTCCAACATATTTCAAAAAATGTTCGGGGTGACGGAGGCTCCGCTCAAGCCCAGGACTTGAAACCTCAAGGGTATATTTATTTGGAACTGGATTAGCAGCATCCAACTCACTTGAAAGGATTCGAGAAACTAGGCCCAAGGTTTCGGTATCTATTCCCTTAGCCTTGTCGTTGCCTTGATTGTCTGTAGTGTTCTGATCTACCACGATGCGTAAGCGAGAACCGCTCCATTCCACATCCCAGAGATCTACTGCCAAATCCTGAAGCAGCGGCGTAATAATGGTTCGAACCTGTTCTTCGACCTGCACTCTTATAACTCTCCTTTAATTTCATACTAAGAAATTAAAGTTTAGCCTATTATTTGCGATTTAGTATGCCCGAGCTAGAATAGCGACCAAATTGGGTTCATCTGTGCTTTTCGGTAAATCTCTTTCATTTTCAGGGCTAGATTTTTGAAGACACCTCACACTAACACCGTTTTCTAAAAGCACTGCCTCACCAGATGCCCCCAAATCATCCCAAGGCATCACAGCAAAACCAGTTTTTGTTGCCTCTAGTGCTTCATCAATGCTTTTCACAGGAAAAGTGTTTTCATTTTTCTGTGTCAGGGCTGCTTTTGCGATTTGTTCTTCAGCTTCTAAAAGTGCATCGCTTGTTTTTGACACAACATCATCTAAGGAAACTGGCGCTTTTGCCAAATCTTTGTTTTGGGCTAAATCTCTTCTCACCAAAATAGCTTGATTTTCTTTGACATCTCTTGGCCCAAGTTCAAGTCGAACTGGAATGCCTTTTATCTCCCAATCTACCGACCGCCTGCCAACTGATTCTTGTGTGGATGTATCTACAACTACCCTTACCCCAGCCTCTATTAGCTCGTTTGAAATTTTGTCTGCCATCTCTAAAACTTCTGGGTCGTCTTTGACAACAATAATCACCACTTGTATAGGAGCTAACCCAGAAGGAATATTTAGCCCGCTATCATCTCCATGTGTCATAATGAGCCCACCCATCATACGAGATGAAACCCCCCAAGACGTCTGCCAAACAAAATGCTCGCCATCTTTATCTAGATATTTGATGTTGAACATTTTAGAAAAACTTTGTCCTAAAGCATGGCTGGTTCCCATTTGTAGAGCCTTTCCATCTTTCATCATAGCTTCACATGCCAAGCTATGAGTAGCGCCTGGAAATTTTTCTGCTTCGGTCTTTATGCCTGTAAATACTGGAACCTTCAAAACCCCTTCCATAAAATCACGATAGACTTCGTTTAAAATTTGAACAGCAAAATCCCATGCCTCTTCTTCTGTGGCGTGTGCGGTGTGCCCTTCTTGCCACAAAAATTCGGTGGTTCTAAGAAATATTCGGGGACGCATTTCCCAACGAACCACATTAGCCCATTGATTTAGCTTGAGGGGCAAGTCACGATGGCTCTTAACCCATTTTGCTATGAACGAATTTATAATAGTTTCACTGGTTGGGCGAACTACCACTGGCTCTGATAGCTCTTTTCCGCCCCCATAAGTAACAACTGCCAACTCTGGGCTAAACCCTTCAAGGTGTGTGGCTTCTTTTTGAAGGTACTCTTCAGGGATAAAAAGCGGAAAGTATGCATTTTGTGTGCCAGTTGCTTTTATTCGCACATCAACTTCTGCTTGCATTCTTTCCCAAATGGAATATCCATAGGGTCGAATAACCATTGTGCCACGCACAGGCCCGCCTTCTGCCAACTCGGCTTTGGCAACCACATCTTGGTACCACTTTGGGAAGTCTTTAGATTGTGAAGTTAACGCCATTAACTTAATTTAAGCTGAGACAAAGGCTCAATCTGGGGATTCTAAGGGTTCTGGGGATTGCAGCTTTCGAATGTTTGCGATTTTCACTTTATCTTCGTTAACGTTTTCACCTTGTTCTTCAAGTAGCTCATCTCGGTCGGCTTCAGCGGCAGCCTTAGCACTTTCTATATCAACATTTTTTAGCTTAAATGTTTCTTCAACGCCTTTTTCATTGATTAAGGTTGCCCACTTCACAAGTTCATCCACCATCTCATCTTCTTTTACAACCGCCACATTTTTTCCTTTAACAAATAGGTGCCCCCTGCCCTTTCCAGCAGCGATGCCAATATCTGCATCTCTGGCTTCACCTGGACCATTCACTACACATCCCATAACAGCTACCTGAAGTGGAATTTTTTTGTCGGCAAATGCGGCTTGGGCTTCATCTGCCACTTTGAAAACATCTACTTCAGCACGGCCACAACTAGGGCAAGCTATTAAATCGACATTTTTTCTTTCACGCAAACCTAGGGATTCAAGCAATGTTCTCCCTGCTTTTGCTTCTTGCACGGGGTCAGCGGTTAATGAATATCTAATGGTGTCACCAATGCCTTCTGCTAAAAGTGTGCCGATGCCAGTTGAAGATTTGATAATCCCAGCTGGTGGTGGGCCGGCTTCTGTCACCCCTAAATGAAGTGGGTGGTCGGTTGCTTCTGAAAGCTGGCGGTATGCTTCAATCATAAGTGGAACACTTGAAGCCTTCACAGAAATCTTTACATCTGAAAAACCAACCTCTTCAAAATAAGAAAGCTCCATCAAAGCAGATTCAACCATTGCTTCTGGGGTAACTTGATTAGAATATTTTTTGTATAAGTCTGGATGAAGAGAGCCTCCGTTCACACCTATTCGAATTGGAACTTTTCTATCTTTTGCTTCTTTTGCAACTAGCTTGATGTGCTTTTCGTTTTTAATATTGCCAGGATTCAGCCTGAGACAATGAACACCAGCTTCAAGAGCAGCCAACGCCATTTTGTATTGGTGGTGAATATCTGCCACGATTGGAACTGGGGAACGTGGAATAATTTCTGCCAACCCTTCAGCTGCTTCAAAATCATTACAAGTGCAACGAACAATATCTGCCCCAGCAGCATACAAAGAATAAATTTGTTCAACGGTTCCATCCACATCAGCCGTCTTTGTAGTTGTCATTGACTGAACAGAGATGGGGGCATCCCCACCCACAGCAACATCACCCACCATAATCTGGTGCGTCTTTTTTCTTTTGAAAGCTGATTTGACTTCCACTTAATTCAATATATCAATTTAAATTAAACGGGTCAGAAATATCTCTAATAACAGCAACTGTGACAATAAATATCAAAAAGAGGAGAATGGGAGCTGTGGCATATATCATCTTTGAAATGTCAGCATGATAGCGGGCTCCATTTTTGGAACGGATTTTTTCATAAATAGCTATTGAAACATGCCCACCATCAAATGGCAAAATAGGCAAAAGGTTTACCAACCCTAGGGCAATATTTACAAATATAAAGAACAAGAGTGCTTGACGGGCACTTTGCCCCACGCTACCATCTCCTATTTGAACTATTCCCACAATTGAAGTTATCCTGCTTTCATTTGGACCTTCTTCTGGCGGCGGAGCATCTATTGGGATTGGTTCACCTGGGGCCGGGATGACCACTCTAATTTCTTGGTTCGATTGAGCCTGAGATGAACTAGTGCTTTCAAAAGAAAAAGTGTCGCCAACAAAATCTGATATTGAAGAAAGTGAAAATGCTCTACCAGTGCCTACAATGACTTCTTTAATCGTTACCCCAGTGTCACGAAAAGCATAGGCAAGCCCTAAAGCCGGATTCACAGAAGATTTTTCATCAATTTTTGGGGCAATACCTAAAAAGCCATAACCTTCTATTTTGCCAGAATCAGTTTGACGTCGTCTTGGAAGAAGCTCAACAGATTTTAAGGTTTTTTGCTCATCACCTCGCAAAACTATAATAGAAACCTTGGCTCCAGGATTTGGCACAATATGGTTTTCAACTAAATCTTTGTATGTTTTTACAGGGCGAGCTTTATCTTCGCCGCTAAATTTAATAGCGGTAATTCTGTCACCTATCTCTATTCCAGCCTCGTCTGCTGGGCTGTTTTCAACAACCCTAGTAACACTCCAATTGTTTGTTTCGCGTATATCAGCATTCACCCCACTAAAACCAATAAATGTAAACAATATGAAAAACAATAAAATAACAACAATAAAGTGTGTGGCTGGGCCAGCAACTGCTACCAGCACCCTAGCCCCAAAAGATTTCTTGCGAAAGCTCCTAGCGTCGTCAATGTCTTCAGTTTTTTTCTCGTTCATATACATGCCTGGAATCCGAACAAATGCACCAGCAGGAATAGCACGGAAAGCATAAGTTACCTCGCCTCTTTTCATTGACCAAAGCTTGGGGCCAAAACCCAGTGCGAATTCTGTAACCTGCATTCCAGTTCTTCGGGCGGCCCAGAAGTGCCCATATTCATGAATTGTCACAAGACCCAAAATACAAAGAATGACAAATGCCAAAGACCAACTCACAAACACTGCCAATGCCACAAGCCCGCCAACTAAAACTATGGGGCCAGCAATCTGGTAAATCCAATATAGGCGTCTGGTGAGATTTTCTGGCCGCTGTCGGCTTCCTCCTGAAGCAATCTTTTCAACAGACTTAGCCCCGTTAGACTCTTCGTTGCTTTCTTTGCCTATTTCGGTTTTTGTTTCTTGGTTTTGCTGAGTTGTAGTCATATTACTATTACATTTATTTTTTGGAAGTTATATTTATTTTTTGAAGTTATATTTATTTTTAATAGTTCACCTATATTTTATTTAAAAGTTTTTCGGCAGTTTCTCTAGCTTTTAGGTCTTCTTCAATTATGGCATCTAATTCGTCTGCTTTA
The DNA here is from genome assembly GCA_020027305.1 of Acidimicrobiia bacterium. Classification (GTDB taxonomy): domain Bacteria; phylum Actinomycetota; class Acidimicrobiia; order Acidimicrobiales; family Hopanoidiivorantaceae; genus JAHRAM01. Next base: position 16,210 of record JAHRAM010000202.1, read on the forward strand.
ACCTCACCATGAACCTCTAATGTTTTTTCAACAATTTTTGGAATATCTGCCCAAGCAATCTTTTCTTGTAAGAAAGCAGCATTAGCAACCTCATTTGAGGCATTTAAAACGCAAGGGGCGGTTTCTCCACGTTTGCCAGCAGAAAAAGCAAGTGCTAACGCTGGAAATTTCTCATAATCAGGAAGCTCAAAATCAAGATGGGTCGTTTGCGCCCAATCAATCTCACCAAAAGGTGTCTTTAGTCGGTCTGGAAACTCAAGGGCATAGCCGATACAAAGCCGCATATCTGGCATAGAAAGTTGGGCTACCGTAGCGCCATCTGAAAACTCAACCATTGAATGAATTATTGACTGGGGATGTATCACTACCTTTATTTGCTCATAAGGAATTGAAAACAGAGCATTTGCCTCAATGACTTCTAAGCCTTTATTCATAAGCGTTGAAGAGTCAACGGTAATCTTTTCGCCCATATCCCAAGTTGGATGATTTAGCGCCTCAGCCAAAGTCACTCTTTTTAGTTCTTCGGTGGTCTTGGTTCTAAACGGCCCCCCACTTGCTGTCAAAATAATGTGCCTTACAATTTCGCCCGTCATATTTTTTTCTAGCATATTTTGCATATTTTTTTCTGGCATATTTTCGTTCGTCGTTTCTTCTTGGGTTTTACCTGTGTTACTTTTTTTTGTTTCTTTAGATTCTTGTAAGTCTGTTGTTGCAGCTGAGCGGAGGCATTGATGAATGGCACAATGCTCACTATCTATTGGAATCAGCTCGGCGCCATCACCATTTTCTAAAAGAGCACTGTTTTCTAGAAGAACCTTATTCACTAATGGTGCTGCTGCAATCAAGGATTCCTTGTTTGCTAGTGCCAACCGTTTTCCTGCCTTTAGAGTTTCAAGTGTTATTTTCAAACCAGCAAAACCCACCACTGCATTTACAGTTATATCTGAAAGGCCTGCCACTTGACAAAGGGCGTCTTTTCCTGCCAGAATTTCTACCCCTGCTGGAACCATCTCTTCAAGCCGCTTGGCGTTTTCTTCATTTGAAACAGCAATAACTTCAGGTGAGAATTCTTTAGCTTGCTCAGCCATTTTATCGACAGAGGAATTTCCACCTAAAGCCTTCACGACATATCGGCTAGGATTTGCCCTAATGACATCTAGGGTTTGAGTTCCAATGGAGCCAGCAGAACCCAAAACCGAAATTGTTTTCATATCACTTGTCATACATATAAGCCTATTATGGGGCTGAGACAATTTTTTACAAATTCAGAAATTAAATAATCTGCGTTTATATAGTTTGAGCTTAAACAATTTGAACTTATATAATCTGAACCAAGTCAAGCACTTCAGCAACAAGCAGAGTTGCCGGCAAAACAAAAAGCAAGGCATCAATCCTGTCTAGCACGCCGCCGTGGCCAGGCAAGATAGTTCCCATATCTTTAATGCCAAGATTTCTTTTTATAAGCGACTCAATCAAATCTCCAAGAGGGGCAACAATGGCAGCTACCACTCCTAAGATAATGACATCACTAAGAGAGCCTGGGGAAGCACCAAATGGTTCAAGGTTGAGCGCCTGAAGAACAAGTGTGGGAACCGCAACAGCAAAAATCATTCCAGCAATTAACCCTTCAAGGGTTTTGTTGGGGCTAATGTGTGTAATTTTTATTCGCCCAATTAGCTTTCCGACCAGCCAGCCTCCCACGTCATAAGACACAGCAGCAAGAATGGCGGTCAAAATTAGATTTGGGCCATAGTCGTTGGGGGCTGCCAGCAAAAGTGCTGCCGTTCCTCCTGGAACAGCAATATAAAATATGACAAACAATGAAGATGAAAGATGTGGAACCACCCGATTATCACTTTCAACAAAAAGATACCAAAGGGCGACAAAAAAGATTGCCAGAGGAAGCAAAACCACATAAGCAGAAGCTCCCCGCCAATAAACAGCAGGCGTTATCCCCACAACAATTACCAAGCACAAAAGGATGGCAGGACTGTAACCTACCTTTTTTAAATTCGTTAGCAACTCAACGGCAGCTGCCCCCAGCACAACCGAGATGAGAATTAGCAACGCAATGTTACCAATGAAATAGCAAACTAAAAATGCGGCGGCGGCGGCCAGCCCAGTGAGCACGGCTGGAAAAACTCCTCTGAAACCTCTGGAGCTGAAATCTCCACTATCGCTATCATAAGAAAAGGCATCTTGTGAAAAATCGGATGCGTATTCTTCTGGTGGACCTTCTTCATCATAGAAATCAGTGTCAGCACTCATTTCATCGCTGCCCATCTCACTACCATCAATTTCTTCGCCAGTTATTTCTTCAGAATTCATTTCAGTATTTGTTAATCTCTTTAATTGTTTAATTGTTGAAATTTAATTATTTAATCATTGCCAATAACTTCAAATTTAATTTTTTTGCCTCTACTCTAATTTAAGTCTCCATTAGCTCCTTTTCTTTGCTTTCCAACCCCTCATCTATGGTGTTTTCATGCTGATGTGTCATTTCATCCAACTCTTTTTCGCCCCGCTGCAGGTCATCTTTTGAAATCTCACTATCTTTGTTGAGCTGTGTCAACTCAGCTCTGGCTGCCCTTCTACAGTTGCGAATAGAAACTTTGCCCTCTTCTGCCAGCCCCTTTGCAATTTTTACCATATCTTTTCTGCGTTCTTCAGTGAGGGCTGGAATCGCAATGCGAACAACTGCTCCGTCAGAGTTTGGGGTCAGCCCCAAGTCAGATTCTTGGATAGCCTTTTCAATTCCCTCCAAGCTGTTTGGGTCGTAAGGCGATATGAGAATAGTTTGTGGCTCAGGCACAGACAAACCCGCAATTTGTTGGAGCGGAACTGCTGCCCCGTAGTTGTTTACCATCAACTTTTCAACCAGAGATGTAGACGCCCTGCCTGTTCTCACCCCAGCAAACCCTTCTTGGGTATGCTGAACTGATTTTTCCATTTTGTCATTGACGTCATTTAACACCAACTCAATCATTTCATCGCTCATTTGTCACCCCTTTTTTGAATTTAGCTAAATCGCAAACTTTTTTTAATACATTCATCAAATCAATTTTTTTGTGCTTTTAAAATAGCTTATTAAAGTGTTGGTAATTGAATTCAACTCACAAGTGTGCCGACTTGCTTGCCCTCAAGGATTGCTGAAACATTTCCCTGCTTCAACAGGTCAAACATTACAATGGGCATCTTGTTATCCATACACAAGCTAAGGGCAGTGGAATCCATTGCCTTTAATTTCTGTTGAATGGCATCCATATAGCTAACCTTGTCAAGTTTTTTGGCATGCGCATCAAGTTTTGGGTCGGCGGTATAAATGCCATCAGTTCCAGAGTGGGTTCCCTTCAAAAGCACATCGGCTTCAATTTCAACTGCCCTAAGAGCTGCTGTGGTATCAGTGGTGAAAAATGGATTCCCTGTGCCAGAAGCAAAAATCACTACCCTGCCCTTTTCAATATGGCGGAGTGCTTTTCTTCTAATATATGGCTCAGCCACTTGTCCCATATGAATGGCTGTTTGAACTCTGGTGGGTTGCCCCATTCGCACTAAAACATCTTGGAGGGCAAGGGCATTGATGACAGTTGCAAGCATTCCCATATAATCGGCTTGGGCACGATCCATTCCCTCATCGGCGCCTTCCATTCCCCGCCAAATATTTCCACCCCCGACCACGACTGCCAGCTCAACATCAAAATCTTTTCTGATACCACAAATTTCAGCAGCAATTACATTGAGGGTGGGGTTAGAGATGCCATAGTTATCGCTGCCCCCAGCAAATGCCTCACCTGAAAGCTTTAGTAAAACTCGCTTCCATTTGGGTTTTGGCATTATTTTTGTTTTTCTCTTTAGTGTTCTGTTTTTTCGCTCTATCTAATATATGCCTGAACAAATCTCACGATGGAACCTCCGCCAAGCGTGCTGGCCACGGTTTCTTTGTCGCCGTGTAGCCCTTGCTCAAGCAACACTCGCTCCTTTAGCCACCCCTGTAATCTGCCTTGCGCGATTTTATCAAGCGCCTCTTCAGGCTTGCCTTCTTCTTTGGCACGGTCTTTGCCTAGCTCTAGTTGGGTTTCTAAGTCGCCTGCTGGAACTTCATCTTTTGAAAGAAAGGTTGGTTTGGCAAAAGCAATGTGGAGGCTGACTTGGTGAAGGGCTTCTGCTTCCACACCTTCGCCTTCTACGATGACGGCATTTATTCCTCTTCCATCTTGGAGGTGTAAGTATGAATCTAATATGTTGCCATCAGCAGCTTTGATTAGCTCAGCGCGTTTAAGCTCAATGTTTTCTTTTTTGCTGATTTTCATCTGGTCGATTTGGTCGCTAAAGCCATCGGCGCTTCCTGTCTCAAGAACTGCTTTAGCAATGTCATTGCCAAGTGAAACAAAATCTTCAGCCTTGGCAGAAAAATCTGTTTCTGCAGTTAAGTGGATTAGTGAACCTGCTGTGTTGTCATCTGCCATAGCAATCGTAGCTAGCCCGTCTGCTGCCTCCCGGTCTGAACGTTCAGCTGATTTGGCAAGCCCTTTTCTTGTGAGGATTTCTGCAGCTTGGTCAAAATCGCCACCTGCCTCTGTGAGGGCGGATTTGGCATCCATCATGCCTGCCCCTGTTGCTTCTCGGAGCTCCTTGACTTGAGCAGCAGATATTTCAGGCATTAACTCTGTTCGCTGAGATTTTCTTGGTCGGGAGTATCAGAATTAGAATCGGTATCTTGAATTGAATCTTGGCTTGTGTTTTGTGTGTTTTGTGTGTCTTGTTCTGCCGTTTCTTTGGTTTCTGTGTTATCGTTCAAACTTTCGTTTTCTGTATTTTCATTTTTGGAATCTTCAGTTTCGCTATCTTCATTTTCTGTGCCTTCAGTTTCTGTGCTTGTATTTGCTGCTTCTGCTACTTCTTTTTCTGCTACTTCTTTTTTTTCTGCTCCTGCTTCTGTTGTTTTTGTTACTTCTACTACTCCTTTTTCTGCTGCTTCATTTTCTGTGACTGCTTCTTTTTCTAGCACTTCTTCTTTTTCTGCTCCTGCTTCTGTTGTTTTTGTTGCTTCTACTCCTGCTTCTTTTTCCACTCCTACTGTTTCTGCTGCTTCTTCTTCTTCTTGAGCAGCGGAAGTTTGAGCGGCGATTGCTTTTCCAGCTATTACTGCCTCAGCAACCACCCGACACATAAGTTGCCCTGAAAGAATTGAGTCGTCATTTCCTGGAATGACAAAATCAACCATATCAGGATTACAGTTAGTATCAACTACAGCAATCGTAGAAATGCCTAGCTTCTTTGCTTCTGTTGCTGCAATGTGTTCTTTTTGAATATCTAATACAAAAATAGCATCAGGGGTATTCTTCATAAACCGAATGCCTCCCAAATTGCGTTTGAGCCTTGCCATCTCTCGCTGATTTGTGAGAGCTTCCTTTTTTGGCATCTGCTCAAAATCCCCAGCGTCTTCCATCGCTTGGAATTCTTCCAGCCTTGCTGTCTGAAGCGAAATGGTCGCAAAATTTGTAAGGGTACCGCCCAGCCACCTTTCATTCACATAGGGCATTCCACATTGCTCAGCATATTGTTTCACACCTTGCGCTATTGAGGGCTTGGTTCCCACAAACATCAAGGTACCGTTGTTTGCCACCAAATCTCTGACATACACATAGACCTCGCCCAACGCTTTTAAGGTTTGGCGCAAGTCAATAATATATATACCATTTTGTTTGCCATGAATATATGGCTCCATTTTTGGATTCCATCGCTGAGTGCGATGCCCATAGTAAACACCAGCCTCAAGTAGCTGGCTCATTGTTACAACTGCGGTCATATTGTTGCTACCGCTGCCATATCATAACTACCATTTTTTTGCCTGTGCTTATATCGACCTGTTTACTTATTGACCTATTTGACTATTTCTCTATTGACTTATTTCGCTATCTGTCTATTTGCCTGTTTACCTATTTAACTATTTCCCCTGTTTGCTTATTTACCTGTTTGCTACTTTTTGTGTTTTCTTTATATCCCTAGAAAAATCCTAGCAATTTAATTTAGAAATTCCACACCTGAAACGACCCAACTGTCGCCTAACCCAAGATGCCCGTTGAATAGGATGATTCCCCAACACGACTTAGTTTTTCACCCAACTATCCTCTGGGATGATTTTCTGCCACGACTTTCTTTAGCTTCTCTCGACTTACATGGGTGTAAATCTGAGTGGTCGTCAAATCTGAATGGCCTAACAGTTCTTGAACCTCTCGCAAATCTGCCCCGCCATCAAGCAAATGAGTAGCAAAGGTGTGCCTTAGGGCATGGGGGTGTGTGGGAGATTTTGCGCGCCTATCTATAATCCGTCTAACATCTCTAGAGGTGATGGGCTTTTGAGAGAGATTGAAAAATAAAATATTAGATGTTGATTTGTTTTCGGCTGTATTTTGCTGTGCTATCACTTTTTGGTCTGCTATTTTTTGACCCACCATTATATGTCGAGCCTGAATTAAATATATCTCAAGGGCTTTAACGGCTGGCTCTGAAAGTGGAACTATTCTTTGCTTGCTTCCTTTTCCAGTTACTTTAACGGTTTTTGTGGATGTGAGATCTAAGTCGTCAACTTCAAGCCCACATATCTCACTCACGCGAAGGCCGCTTCCATACAAAAGCTCAACTATGGCAGTGTCTCTTAGCTCTCTTTCATTGGAATTTTGTTCCACACCATTTTTATGTTTTGGGTTTTTAACCTGCTCAGTGTTGTTTTGCCAATTGATGTTCTGCTGATTTTTAGCTGTTAAATTTTCGCCCTGTGAATTTTGTGAATTTTTATTTTGTAAATTTCTATGTTGTGGGACTGGCTGAAACAATGCTTCTAGCTCACTTTTGCCCAACACCTTTGGAAGTCGACTTTCACCTGCCACTACATTTATTCCAACTATTGGGTTTTGCTTGAGAAAGTCTTTTTTTGCCATCCAGTTGAAATATCTCCTAAGGGCGCTGACCTTTCGGCTAATGCTCTTTCTAGCATAATTGTTCTGGGATAAGTGAGCGATATATTGCCTGATGTGTTTTCTCGTTATTTTGTTGGGATGAGAAATGCCTATTTGGGTTTCCACCCACTCAGCAAACATAGAAATTTCCATTAGATAGCCTGATATAGATAAAGGCGCCAGAGAGGTCAGCGACTTTTCAAAGGGTTCTAGTTTCCATTCCATACCGCGTTTTGTAATGTTTGTTTTGAAATTTTTTGCTTTAGTTTTTGCTTTGGTTAGTTTTATTTTGCTCGGCTTGATTTTGTTTGGCTGGGCTTTGCTTGACTTGGTTTTTTGATTAGCTTAATTTTGATTGGCTTGAGTTTTGCTTCATATAAATTTTAGTTTTTATATGGCAGAATTTCAATGGTAATAATTTATTCTCTCAATTTATTTGAAGTTCTTTCAAAATGAAGCCCGCGTCTAACCACAAACCCTTGTTGAATTAAATTTTCAAGTGCCAGTGAGGCTTTTTCAAAATCTAGCCCAGAAGTTGAAATCAGAGCTTCCATATCTTTTGGCTCCCAACAAAATGCATCAAGGAGCTGTTTTTCATTTGGGGGATGTGCTTCATCGATTGGATGTTTCGAATTGTTTTGTGCCACGTTCGCTGAATTCTTTTGCGAATTGTTTTTTGCCACGTTCTCTGAATTCTTTTGTGAATTGTTTTGTTCCATAATCGCTGAATTCTTTTGCGAATTGTTTTTTGGCACGTTCTCTGAATTCTTTTGCGAATTGTTTTCTGATGTGCTTCTTTTAAAAACATATTCAGCGGAATCACTTTTTAGAAAACCTTCCCCCAGAAATCCCAAAGCCGTAAACACATCTGAGATGTCGGTAATGGGTTCACACCCATCAGCTATTAGAGCATTTGTTCCAGAAGATGGGCCGCTTCTTATTGAGCCTGGAACTGCCATCACAGGTTTTCCTCTAATGCCAGCTTCTTCTGCCGTTATCAAAGAGCCACCCTTGGTGTGAGATTCCACCACAATTAAAAGGTCGCACAACCCAGCGATAATTCGATTTCTGGCTGGAAACCGCCATTTGGTTGGCACAAATCCTAATGGGGTTTCAGAAACGATAACTCCATCTTTTTTAACCGCTTCATAGAGGCTCTTGCTTTTAGGGGGGTAAACAACATCTAAACCAGAAGCAATGACACCAAGAGAGGATGCTACATTTTTAGCTTGCTCATTAAGGTTGTGGTTAGCTTGGTTTTTGGCAGCGGTAGAACCACTATGGGCAGCACTATCAATGCCATACGCCAAACCTGAAATAACAACTACCCCAGCAGATGCAAGTTCTTTCCCCAACTCATAAGAAATGTCTGCCCCATACCTGCTGCAGTTTCTTGTGCCAACTATGCCGACTGCTAGGCGACTAGAAAGAACTTCACTAAGACTGCTAGCACCCTTAGCAAATAATATAGCTGGTGGGTCAGGGTCGCCATCTAGGTTTGGCGGGTATCCATCCCTTCCTCGCACAAGAATTTCTAAATCTTTGTGACGCTCATATATTTCAGCTGGGTTTAGTTCTCGTGCTTCTTGTTTCCAAGACTGCGCAAGGTCTAGTCGCACTTTTGTGATTTGGGCGATTTCAGCTGGCGGCTGATTCAATATGAATTCCCATGCGCTTTGAAAAGCTGTTTGTGAAAATGTTGAGGGAGATATTGGCACAGATTTGGGCGAATATATTTCAACGTGTTTAGAATGGGTGGCTTGGCAGATTTTTTCCATTCTGGCTGGCCCCATCTGATTAAGACAGAGTAACGAAATGCCATAGGCGCTATCTGGAATCATAAAATTATTGCCCCTGTATAAATTGCGTGGGTTGCACAAATGGCTCTTGCCTAAGATGAAGCGCCATCGCCATAAGTGATTTATCAATGGGTGGTTTGTTGCCTGCTAAATCCATAAGCGTAAGAGATGTGCACCTCACCCTATCCATTCCCCTAGCGCTCAGGTTGCCATTGGCTAAGCAGTATTCCAAATGCTCTTTGGCGTCTTCTGAAAGCGGGCCATATTCTTTCAAGCCAGCAGATGACAATTCTGAGTTATATTGAACTCCTCTTGTTTTTGAAATTGCTCGAACTCGCTCAACCCTTTCTTTAATTTCTGCACTGGTTTCACTTGGGTCGCCTCTTAACAACTCATTTGGGGAGGGGCGCCGAACAAAAATCCGCAAGTCAAACCTATCTAGCAACGGCCCAGAAAGTCGGCGAATATATTTTGCCCTAGAGCCTTCGGTGCAGTGGCATCCCTGCTTGGTGCCAAACTGACCACAGGGGCAAGGGTTCATTGCTCCCACTAATAAAAAGTTGGCAGGAATTGAAACTGTTCCAGCTGCACGAGATACCCTGATAAAACCTTCTTCTAAAGGTTGGCGGAGGGAATCTAAAACCACAGCAGAAAACTCCCCCATTTCATCCATAAACAAAACGCCCCCGTGGGCAGCACTCATTTCGCCTGGTTTAATCCAAGTGGAGCCTCCGCCTGTCAGCGCCACCGTAGACATTGTGTGGTGGGGTGCTCGAAATGGTGGATGCTTTAACAACCCCACGTCAGTGCTGAGATGCCCAGCAACTGAGTGTATTCGAGTTGCCTCAAGAGCGATTTCTGGCAGCATTTCAGGAAGCACAGTTGAGAGCCGTTTAGCCAGCATACTTTTGCCAGAACCAGGTGGCCCTACCAGCAAAAGATTATGCCCTCCAGCAGCAGAAACTTCAAGGGCTTTTCTCGCCAGCTTTTGTCCTTTCACCTCGGCCATATCTATCTCTGGCACAATTGGCGTGTATTTTTGGGGCGGGGGCATTTCAAAGTGGCTCTCACCGATTATGCACTCAAGAAGCTCATTCAAACTTTTAACTGGCAAAGGGTTGGCAGAAGTTATAAGAGCTGCCTCATAAAAAGCATCGTGTGGCACAACTATTTCTTTTTTGGCGACTTCTTTTGCCGACAAGACATCCACCATTGAGATGATGCCAGGGATTTTTCTAACTGAGCCATCTAGCCCAAGTTCTCCCAAATAGGCGTATTTCATAGCAAGGTCTCTGGGGATTTGCTCTGATGCTGACAATATGGCAACGGCAATCGCCACATCTAGCCCTGCCCCAATCTTTTTCACTGATGACGGTGCTAAGTTCACGGTTATCCGCTTCATCGGCCATTTGTAGTTGGTTGAGATGATGGCGGCTCTAACACGATCTCGTGATTCTTTACAAGCGGTGTCAGGTAGCCCGACCACTGTGAATCCTGGAAGCCCATTTGATACATGAACTTCCACGCTGACTTTTTGTCCTTCCACCCCTCTGACTGAGGCAGATTCTATTATTGCTAACATTGTTTTCTCCTGTTCGTTTGTTTTTTGTGGGATATTTAAATAGATATGTTTTGCGTTTGATATATAAACCTTGATATCTTGATTGTTTAATATGTGTGCCATAGCCTATACGCCTATATGTAGGTGTAATATATAGGTGTAAATGTAGGTGTAATATATAGGTGTAAATTTTTACTACGGCATAAAAATATGTAAGCACTTCACATAAACTTTTTATATAGAACTTTTTTTATAGTCAATTAGACACTTCATATAGCCACTGTAAAGAAAAGCTGTGGATGAATGCCTTGTTAAATCTTTTGTCAGGTCTATATAATATAATCGCTGTAAAGAAAAGCTGTGGATGAATGCCTTGTTAAATCTTTTATCAGGTCTATATAATATAATCGCTAT
>JAHRAM010000209.1 GCA_020027305.1 Acidimicrobiia bacterium
ATTTTAGTTGAAGTAGCAAATGCTTCAGAGTTAGCGAAAAATAGAAGTCTTTTAATAAATTAAAAAAGAACGTTTAGTTAAAGGTAGCTTCATCATTCAACCCCTCATAAGTTTTTCAAGTCTGTCACTTGTGAAAGGGTGGCGCTAGGATAATAAGAATTTTTACAGGTGGCGGAGAGAGGAGGAGGAGGGGGGGGGGGGGTGTAAGCAGTGATTAACCATTTAACTCTCCACAAGAATGTGCCCAAGTAGATTCCCAAGACAAATTAACTGGTGAAGTTGAATCAAGTGCTATAAGAATAGAATCATCAAAGCTCATGCCTGTTGTGTCACTGGTTCCCCCTAGTTGAGTTGATGATGTTGGTGCTTTTACAATATTAAATCCTTCAGGGTCAAAGTCAGTAGAACTTGGGAAATATCCTCTATCCCAGCTTCCACTAATTGAGTTCCACCAATACACAGCAACAAGCCTTGCGCCTGTAGCATTTACAGCTTTTGCTAAGCAACTAGCATAAGGAAGGTTGCCCCAAGTTTGTGAATACAAATCTTTTCCAGGATCTCCTCTAAAGGTAACTAAGTTCCAACCGCTAGATAAATTAATTTCAGATGGTATCTGGTCTTGAAGAATGTATGGAATAAATTGCCCACCTGTTTTCATCCTTACAAATAGATGGCTAACATTTTCTAGAGAGTTTAAGCCACCATTTGGCCAGCTAGACCAAGATTGTGTTTCGGCATTCCAAGCTTGCATCTTTGAAACATCTCCACCTAGATAGTCATTAAGTTGTTGTGGGGTAGTGATAGCTGAAATAGCTCCATTTCCATCAGGGTCATCACTTCCACCCCAGTTAATTTGATTCCAGCCTTCTCTAAGTTGTGCTATTCCAGTTGGAACAATTCTGATGCCTTGTTGTCCAAGAGTGTAGAACACATTTGCATCAGTGTCTATGATTAGCGATGATAGCAGGCCAGCAGAAAAGTGAATTAAGTTACTCTCTCTATCAACAGCGGTTGTTCGTAACACATTTAGTTGTCTATCAGCTCTAGCCGACTTATCGCTTTTGTAATATCTTGGGCGACTTCCAAGAACTGAAGATGGTAAGTATGACCCAGACTCAGGTGAAAGGCTAATTATTGTACTACAGTTTGCTCCAGTGCCATCAATAACATGAATATTTTTGAATTTGTCTACAGCAATACTCGCTAGGCTAGAAAAACTTCCTGGCGGAGCTACTCTATATTCAACATCAAGGGTTATTGGGTTTGCTGTTCTAACTTTTTCTGGAAGTGTGCAGTTTGTATCTAGCCAATCTGTGTCTCTATCAAGGCCAGGAACAAGAGTTAGATTTCCAGAAGCATCCGTTGAGTATTGCCCAATCTTTGTGTTTTGGCTGATGCTATTTGGGTTGGGTTCATTGATAGTTGCATACAGGTTGTTTTCAGTTTGGTTAGCATCTCCAAATGTTATGGATGTATTTATTGTATTGCTTAATAAAAGTGGAGATGAAGCATTTAGTAGGTTAAGGCTTCCATTGCTTGCTCTTTGATATGAAAGAATATAGCTGTCATTGTTTTTCTGTGTTGAAACATATATATGCCCTCGAGAATCAACAGCTATGTCATTTATTTCTCCATACCTATCAGCATTTAAAAGAGTAGCGTTTGAGACCTTATATCCCTTTTCTGGGTCAGAAGTGTCATTTGGTGTTGCTACAATTAAACGGTTTTGCCCTAGTGTTCCACTATATGATTGTTGAAGTCTAAAAGAAAAGAAGTTAAATCTATCTATGCCTTCACCAATAAAGATAGTTCCATCTTTGTCAATGTGAAGTGCTCTAACTTTTTGGAGTTGCCCTTTCCAGCTAGTTAAATCAGATAAATTAGAAGAAAGCCATTGTTGATTTTTTGAACTTCCTTCAGGACAACCACTAGAACCACTTGATTGTAGTGCTTCATCTCCGTTCCAGCCAGGTGGGGCAGCGCTTGGAAGTTCAATAGCAGAAAGATGTTCTAGTTCAACTTTTTCATAAGAGAGCCAGAAGATATTTGTTTTGCCTCCGTTTCCACCTTCAGGCAAACATATTTTAGAGCCGTTTATTAAAAGGTTATTGGCATTAAGGTCGTTGGCTATAGCAAATAAGTTGCCTTGAGCATGAAATGTTCTGGGAGCTTTAACTTTAGAGTTGGCAATTTCTACTATGAGTGATTCTTTGGT
>JAHRAM010000100.1 GCA_020027305.1 Acidimicrobiia bacterium
CTTTTTAAGCGATTTTGCCTTGCCAACATAGATGATTTTTCCTTCGGCATCTAAGAACTGGTAAGAACCGAAAACGTCAGGAACATTCTCAGGGCGCTTCAACATAAATTTAAGTTTAGGAGTGAATAATATATGCGCCTATGCTAAAATAAAAGTGCTGGCCGGGAAACCAGCATAAATCAAACCCCGAAGACCGACAACCCCGTGGAGAGGGCGCCCCGGCTGCCCCCACCGGTCATATTCGAGGCCAAAAATTAAAAATATAAAACAATAGAGAGCAACCCAAACAATTGCTATGACGATATGCCTATGACTTATCACATACTTATAATTCGCAATTCAAAAATCACTGCCATAAATAAAACAGCCTAAATAGAACCTAGAAATGAACCATCCCAGCAAATTATCTAAACAAGCAATCCAAATGAGCTACCCCACATAAATCAATATGCTTAGAATTCAGCGGTCACTCCCAGAAAGATACCGAACTGCTACTGATGCAGAATTGGCCGATATGATTTCGGCAGCCAAAGCAGAGTTGGGGAAACGTCTGCTAATTCTTGGTCACCATTATCAGCGAGATGAGGTGATTAAGTGGGCCGACCTCCGTGGCGATTCATTTAAGTTGGCGCAATTTGCCAGAGACAATCCTGAAGCAGAATATATTGTATTTTGTGGAGTTCACTTTATGGCTGAGGCTGCTGACATTTTGACAAGCGCTGACCAAAAGGTTGTTCTCCCCGACCTGAATGCTGGATGCTCAATGGCAGACATGGCAGATATTTTTGAGGTAGAAGAAGCATGGGCTCAGTTAGAAAAAGTTGTTGACATTGAGCGACTCATTCCAATCACATATATGAACTCGGCTGCCAACCTCAAGGCATTTGTGGCTGAGCGGGGTGGTGCAGTTTGCACTTCTACAAATGCGCGCGCAATTATTGAGTGGGCGCTTTCTGGCGGAGCTAAAGGCACAAACTCAAGCAATGACAGAAATAGAGATAAAGAAAAAGACAGAGGCTACAAAGTATTTTTCTTCCCCGATCAACACTTGGGCAGAAATACCGCTAGAGCTATGGGATATGGTGAAGACAGCATGCCAATTTGGAATCCCAAGCAAGACTTAGGCGGTCTAATTGAAACAGAGTGTAAGGAAGCTGACTTCTTTTTGTGGAGGGGTCACTGCTCGGTTCACCAGCGCTTCAAGCCCGAATACATTGAAAAGTTTAGGGCTGAAAATCCAAATGGACTGGTTGTCGTTCACCCAGAATGTCCAGCTGAAACCGTAACGTTGGCTGATGCCGTTGGCTCTACCGAACAAATCGTGGCATTCATTGAAAAGGCAGAAGCTGGAGCAAAAATCGCTGTCGGCACAGAAGTCAATCTAGTGAAACGTTTGGCAGCTGAGAATCCAGATAAAGAAATCCAAACACTTGACCCGCTGATATGCCCATGTTCTACAATGTTTAGAATTGATGCCCCTCACCTTGCTTGGGTGTTAGAAGGATTGCTTGAAGGAAAAGTTGTTAATCAAATCACAGTTGATGACAACACAGCAACAGCAGCTAAAGTCGCTCTAGACCGAATGTTGGCGATTTGTTAGTCTCTGGCTGAAACCTAAAACCCACCCAGAGCTGCTGGTTGAGTAGCTTTTCTTCCATGTGCCACGATTGCGATTAGGGCGATTGTGACCAAAAACGGCAAAGCTGCCAAAAGTTCTGCATTAATGCGATAATCAAGGGCTGGCAAGATTAACCGAAAGGCGGTGACAAAACCAAAAATAGCACACCCTAACATTGCACCTCGTAACTTCCAACCCCCAAATATTACAGCAGCCAAAACTATGAACCCTTGCCCGCCAACAATGTTGATTTCAAATCGCCCAACTTGCCCAAGCAATAAATATCCCCCAGACAACCCAGCCGAGATACCACAAAAATAAATTGCTTGGCGCTGGCGTTTAAGCACTGGCACAGCTGTAGCTTTTGCAGATGTTGGGTTTTCCCCTGCTGCTCGGGCTTCCAAACCCCAACGGGTTTTATAAAGCAACCACCAGCCAACAAAAATGAGTGGGAACAAAAGATATATAGGCCAAGCTTGCTCAAACAAAGCCCCACCCACCAATGGAATATCTGAAAGCAATGGGATCTTTAATTCTGTAGCGATTTTGCTAACAGGCTTTAGGCTGGCTAATAAAAATCCGACTAGGGCAAGCACCAGAACATTGAGAGTGAGACCAGTCACAAATTGATTTACATTAAGGCGATAGCTCATATTTGCCTGAACAGCAGAAATGATTAACCCTGCCCCCACTGCAAACAAAAGACCCACAATGGTGGAGTTTGTAAGGTCGTATCCAACAGCGCCTGAAAAAGCTGCCCCCAAAATCATCGCCTCCACCGAGATATTCATCGTGCCAG
>JAHRAM010000044.1 GCA_020027305.1 Acidimicrobiia bacterium
GTTATAAATGGAGCAGTGTGGAATACTTAGGCTATAGCTTTAGTGGGCTAGGAATTGTTGTTTTGGTGGGAACTTATGTTTGGGAGAGAAGGCGTAAAAGGTTAACAAGATTTAATGGTGGGGCAAATAAAAATACAGACACAACCCAGAAACAAAAAGCCTAAAAGCATTAAGCTCAATTGTTTTTCTTTTGCTTTCTTCCAGTTTTGTTTTTTCTTCCAGTTGAATTTTCGTGTGCCAAATCTAAAAGCCGCTGCATTTCAGAATGAATTTTTTCAGTCATCTCATCCCTTGTAGCTTTTGAGATTTTTTTGGGAGGATATATAACATCGCCAACTTCTATGCTCACAAATCCACGTTTGGGAAATTTCTTTTTAGGTGGCATCGGTTCTTGCGTGCCATAAATCCCTATTGGAACAACAGGGGCATTTGCTTTAATCGCCAAAAAAGCACACCCTCCAAATATTTTTTCAACTTTAACCCCTTTAGACCTAAGCCCTTCAGGGAAAAGCATCAGCGGTTCATCTCGCTCAAGCACTTCAAGGGCTAGCTCCATTCCTTGTCTGTCGCTGGTATCTCTATCGAGTGGAATACATCCTATGATTGCTGAGAGGCGAAGGGAAAATCTAGATTTAAACATTGCAATTTTTGCGAGCGAGTTAATTCGCCGATTGGAACAAGAATTTAAAAGTGGGGCATCCAGGTTGGAGCGATGAACTGGGGCGATAATAAATCGCCCTTTCAAATTTAAGTTTGTCTTGTCGTTGATGTAGAGCCTAAAATATTTGTGCCCAAATCTTCTAATTATGAACCGACCTATTTTATAAATAAAAATCGAAGAACGTTTTTTTGCTAAGCGAACAACTTTTTTTTGAAGGTCGTTTTTGCCCGCCTCTTGCTTTGAGCCCTTTGAATCGGGCTTTTTGTTTTTACTACTCTTGCTCATCGTATTATTAGTCGTATTATTTTTGTTAGCACTATAAAAGTTTAATTTTAATTTAAGCTATTAAGGCTGTGAAAAAAGAGAGGCAAGGAGCAGATAGGCGAACATGGTTTGGTCTGTGGGTTGTGGTAAGTGGAGTTTTCATGGTGGTGGCAGATGCTTCTATAATTAATGTGGCATTTCCTGAGCTTGGTGAAAAATTAAATGCTTCTGATGAACTTCTTATATGGGTAGTTTCAGGATACAACATTAGCGTGGCCTCATTTCTATTGCTGTCTGGAAGGATGGCTGACAGATATGGCAGGCGGCGGTTGTTTGAGTGGGGCATTATTTTATTTACGGTTGGGTCTCTACTTTGTGGCTTAGCACCTACAGCTGAAACTCTTGTTGTATTTAGAATTTTACAAGGCATTGGAGGTGCTACGATTTTCCCAGCTTCACTGGCACTAGCAATTCCATCATTTCCAGTTTGGCAACGGGCAACTGCTATTGGCATTTGGGGAGCTATGGGAGGGGTCGGGGCAGCTTTTGGTCCAGGATTGGGTGGAATTTTGTTAAATGCATTTGGTTGGCGTTCGATATTTTTTATAAACATTCCGATTGGAATAATTATTTTGATATTTTCACACATAATATTTAAGGAATCAAAAGACACTTCACGGGTTGGCAAACTTGATACCTTAGGAGTCCCAGCAGGAACTATAGGCATTGCCCTCATAATGGTTGGATTGGTTTTGGGAGAGAACTTGGGATATTTTGATTATCGGCCCATCTTGGTATCTATTGTTGGGGTTTTACTAATACCATTTTCTATTTATCGTTCAAAAGTTCACCCCTCTCCGTTGCTAGATTTAAGTTTGTTTAAGGTTAGGTCATTTTCAGTTACATCTATTTCTGCTGCATTTTTTGGGTTAGCCTTTTTGGCTGGATACTTATTGCTGTCAAAAATGCTTCAAGATGTTTGGGGGTGGTCAATCATTAAAGCTGGGCTAGGGCTTAGCATTTCTGCCCTTATCTCAGCTGTGGTTGCCGTGTTTTCTGGGCCGTGGAGTGGGAGTCGAGGGCAACGAGAAGTTATTTCGGTTGGCGCAATATGTTCTTGCCTTGCCTATGTTTACCTGCTGGTTTTTGCCACTGGTGAACCTGATTTTTGGGGAGTTCTTTTCCCAGTGTCGGTCCTGTTGGGAATAGGCGTAGGGCTAGCCATCGCTTCTTTCACTAGCGGGTCATTAAGAGATTTGGACCCAGAGTTGTTCGTCATTGGTAATGCCACCAGTCGAACTACCCAGCAGTTGAGTTATGCTCTTGGTGTAACTGTAGTGGTATTGCTTTCAAATAATCCCGAAACCATTTCTGGTTTTCAAAGTAGCTTTATTTGGGTAGCAGTTTTCTTTGGATTGTCTAGCGTTGTAATGGCTTTATTCTTTCCGAGCCATTTGTTTGGGTTGAAGAAGCATGTAGGCTCCAAACAGAACGACAGAAAAAGTTAGGGATGTCTAAAAAAACCAGTGCCTAGTATTTATACCTAGTATTTGTATCTACCTTTAAGAAAATTGCTTATTTAATTTAAATAGTTTTAGATGGTCGCCCAGGTTCTTCTATGGGGTCGCCACGCATATCTGCATTTAGCTGAGCTTTTGACATTAGGTCGGCAATGAGTGGCTTGAGTTCGGTTGGGTCACCGTTTTGTTCTGCTACGGGGCCTTTAATCCAGCTTTCAGCAATCCCAACTTCCTTTCCTTGCACATCAAAAACCCTTCCAGTCACACCAGCGGATTCCCCGCTTGCTAACCAAGTGACCACACAGGCTATCCAGCGAGGAGAAAGCGCTTCTCGCACGTCATCGGTTAGAGCATCTCCACCCATCAATCCTTCGGTGAGCCTTGTCACGGCATTTGGGGTTAAGCAGTTGACGGTTACGCCATATTTGGTTAGCTCCATTGCTGAGATGATTGTCATAGCGGCAATACCAGCTTTGGCTGCTCCATAGTTAAACTGGCCGATGTTTCCATAAATGCCAGAAGGGGAACTGGTATTTATGATTCTGGCATCATTTTCTTCACCAGCTTTAGAGCGCTCTCGCCAATAAACAGAACTGTGGTGTGTCAAATTGAAAGTTCCTTTTAGGTGCACTTTTACAACAATGTCAAAGTCTTCTTCTGTCATTGAAAAGACCATACGATCTCTAAGAATACCAGCGTTATTTACAACGATGTCAAGCCCACCGAATGTGTCAATAGCTTGTTGCACTAGTGTTTTTGCTTCATCAAAATCGCTAATGTCTGCTCCGTTGACTTCAGCTTCTCCACCAGCAGCTTTAATTTCTTCAACTACTGATTGTGCAGGTGTTAGGTCTTCACCCTCACCACTGGCTTCTCCACCCAAGTCGTTGACGATTACTTTTGCACCATGTTCTGCCAACATTAGGGCGTGCTCTCTGCCGATTCCGCGGCCAGCCCCAGTGACGATGGCTATTCTACCTTCACATAGTTTGCTCATTTCTTGCTCTCTTTCTGAGTCTTTTGTTTTGTCGTTTTTTTCTTTGTATCTAAATCTCCATCTATTTCATCTGGGTCAGGCTCAGGCTCTTCACCAGCAATATTTTCAATGCCCTCGGCAATAATGGCTTCAACATCATCTAAATTTTTTAGCTCGCCCTCGCTACTTCCGCCTGACCCAATTTCATCTGCAATATTTTCTGGGTCGATAAG
>JAHRAM010000062.1 GCA_020027305.1 Acidimicrobiia bacterium
CAATTAAATACTACCGACCTACGAGATAAAAACCAACTATAAAAAACAGCTAGGAGAAAAAGCAACTAAAAAACAACCAACTACAAGGACAATTAAAAATTTCTAAGCAACCACATCGCCAAGATTGATACTAAAACCTGGCCCCATCGTGGAAGATATCGCAACCTTCAAAAGGTATTCCCCCTTCACGCCAGAAGGCTTTGCTCGAACAATTTCAGCTACTGCAACTTTCAGATTTGCTGAAATGTCTTCCACCGAAAAACTTGCCTTTCCAATCGGCATGTGAATATTGCCCGTTTTATCTGTGCGATACCCAACCTTGCCCCCCTTAAAATCAGCAACTGCTTTTGTAATGTCATCTGTAACCGTGCCTTCTTTTGGGTTTGGCATCAAACCTCTTGGGCCTAAAGTCCGCCCTAGCTTTCCAACCGCAGGCATCATTTCTGGCGTAGCAATCACTACATCAAAATCCATAAATCCCTTTTCGATTTTTTCAACCAAATCATCTCCGCCCACCTCATCTGCGCCAGCTTGCTTTGCTTGAGTGGCAAGTTCACCTTGAGCAAAAACCACTACACGAGCGGTTTTTCCAGTTCCAGCGGGAAGAGTGATGGTTCCCCTCAACGCCTGCTCTGGATTTTTCAAATCAATCCCAACAAGCACTGCCAGCTCAACCGTCTCATCAAACTTGGCTGTTGCCGATTGCTTCAACAACTCAAGCCCCTCGCTGAGTGAATAAACTTGTTCGGGGTCTCGGGCTTCCCCCCAAAGCTCATCTTGTTTCTTAGAACGTTTTCTTGCTCGCGGTCTCGCGTTTTTAATTTTGGTTGCCATTTTTATTTTCTCAATTCACTTTCTCTTTGTTTGTTCCCTATTTATTCCTTAGCCCTCTACTAAAACGCCCATAGACCTAGCAGTTCCAGCAATCTGCCGCTTTGCCATTTCAATATCGGTTGTGTTCAAATCGGGCATCTTGACTTCGGCAATCTCAGCAAGCTGGGATTCAGTAATTGTTCCAACTTGTTCTTTGCCAGTGGTCTGCGCTCCCTTTGAAAGCCCCAGTGCTTTTTTAATAAGGAAAGAAGTTGGAGGAGTTTTAAGGATAAAGTCAAAAGAGCGATCTTCATAAACGGTCACGATAGCAGGAATAATTTGTCCTTTTTGGCTTTCAGTCTGGGCGTTGTAAGCCTTGCAGAAATCCATCAACCCAATTCCATGAGGTCCAAGCGCCGTACCAACTGCCCCAGCTGGAGATGCTTGCCCTGCTTCAATTTGAATATTGACTACCGCCAATACAGGTGCATTTGATTTTTTAGTTGCCATTGTTTTGTCTGCCTTATTATTTGCTTATTTGAAACTTACCTTGCTTGCTAACTATTGTTTTGCCACCTGTGAGAACTCAAGCTCCACAGGAGTTTCTCGCCCAAAAATATTAAGCAGCAACTTCACCTTTAATTGGTCTTCATTGATTTCTGTAACCTCACCCTGAAAATCAGTAAATGGCCCCTCCTTCACTCGAACAGTTTCGCCAATCTCATAGCGAAGGCGGGGACGAATCTTTTTCTGAACTTGCTGCCCATCGCCCTTTTCACCAAGAAATGAATCGACCTCTTCTCGTTTAAGCGGAACAGGCTTAGTGCCAGCCCCAATAAAAGCTGTAACACTGGGAGTTTTACTAATCACAAGCCAAGTCTCATCATCTAAGTGGCATCTCACGAGGATGTAGCCTGGGAATAACTTCTTTTGAACCACTTCTTTTTTCGTTCCCTTAAACTCAACTTGTTCTTCGAGCGGAACCACTACCTCAAAAATCCGATTGGCCACATTCATTGTTTGAATGCGAGTTTCAAGGTTTGATTTGGCAAGTTTTTCTTGTCCTGAATTTATAGAAATAACATACCACTTGCCTGGGCGATCATAGGGGCTGGGAGGCGCTGCTGTTTCGCCAACACCTTCTTCTTCACTAGGGAGTTCATAAACTAGCTCATCGTCTCTACTGGACTTTTCTGGGTCAGCAAAAATTTCAGTCTCCTTGCTGGTAGATTCATCTTTAGTTTCTAGCTCTTCTTCAACAACATCTTCTTCAACAACATTTTCTTCAACGGTGACATTTGCGTTACCCTCTAAGCCTGAAAAGTCAAGCGGAGCATCTGTTGCGGCTGCTTCTTCTGCTTCTTGTGCTTCGTTTATGTCAGAGGCATTGTCGCCAGACGCAGTATTTTCAGTGTTTTCAGTATTTTCGATGTTTTCGGTGTTTTCAGCATCGCCCATGTTTTCCATAGCTTCGCCCGTTTCCTCACTGCTTTGCGTTTGAGTGTTGTCTATTGAATTCATAATCGCCTACTTACAAATCAAAATATCAAAAAATACAAGGGTCGTAATCAATTAATAGACAACTAGTTATCAAACAACCTGAGCGTGCCTTCTGCCAATCCATAATCCAGACCGCCCACAAAAGCAATCAAAAGCGACACGGTTATCAAAACCACAATTGAATACTTGATGACCTCTTTTCTGGTTGGCCAATTAACACGGCGCAACTCTTGGCGCATTTCTCGCATGAACTGAGCAGGTGTCGTGCGCTTGCCCTTGGGTGCTGCCTGTGGAGGCTGACGGCGGGTGGCTACTGGAGCACCTTCATCATCAGCTAAGCCCTGCTTCTTGGCTCGCCTCCGCATTTCGCGGTTCATCTCTGACATTTTGTTTCCTTTTGTTCCTCTATATTTATTTTGTTATCTATATTTAGACTATTTTTAATTAGCTTCTTTGCTCACTTATCATTTTTGTTGTTTGCCAATTTCAAAATGCTAAATCTTTAATCTCTAGAAATTTTTTAATCGCACACAACAGATTTTAGTTGAAGCAACTATCTTTAAGGCTACCGAATATTTTGAAAAAATTCATTCGCCCGTTAAATTTTTAGTCGCA
>JAHRAM010000065.1 GCA_020027305.1 Acidimicrobiia bacterium
TCGAACCTGTGCACACGGCTCCGGAGGCCGATGCTCTATCCACTGAGCTACGAGGGCCAGTCTAATACTCTAATAAACCTAATAAAGAGCCTAATAAATTAAAATCTACATCGTAATATCATTAGTAGGAGTGAAATGAGCCAACTTTTGCTAATTGATGCCATAGGTAACGCTTTGAAAGAGGCAACTTCAGCTAAATCAGATGATTTGAATGTTGAAATCTTGCTGGAACGCCCTGCTTTGGCTGAACATGGAGATTGGTCGTCAAATATTGCCCTAGTTGTGGCAAAGCAACTTTCTCTAAAGCCATTAGATTTAGCAAGCCAGTTGGCAGAGATATTAAACCGCGATCGCTTAGCCCATATTGAACGAGCTGAGGCAGTTGCCCCTGGATTCTTAAACCTATTTTTGACAAGTGATTGGCTCTATGAAGCGCTAGAAGGTGTGCTTCAAAAAGGCGTAAAAAACTTTGCCCGACATGATTTTAGAAAAGAAGGTGAACTTGAAAAAGACAAACCCAAGAAAGACATTGCTGCTCAAAAGACCCTCATTGAATTCGTAAGTGCTAATCCAACAGGGCCACTTCATGCTGGGCATGCCAAAGGTGCTGTGCTGGGTGATAGCTTGGCAAGAGTTCTTGAACGTTGTGGGCTTAATGTAAAAACAGAGTTTTATGTAAACGACCTAGGTGTTCAAATTGAAAACTATGTGAACTCCATTGAAGCCAAAATAAACAATGAGGAAATTCCTGAAGACGGCTATCAAGGTGTCTATATAGAGCAATGGGCAGAGGAATTTTCTAAATCTCAAGAACCTTCAAAAACAGCCAGCAATACTACGAGTGACAAAAGTGATGATGTTGCTAATGACGAAACCTCAAAAACCCTTAAAGATAGAAGCAAACTAAGAAAATGGGCTATCGAAAAAGCATTAGCTGACCACAAGGAAGTTTTAACATCCCTAGATATTGAGTTTGACAATTGGTTTTCTGAATCCAGCCTTGAGCCTGCTATAGATAAAACGCTTAAAGATTTAAAGCAAAGCAACGCCATATATGAAAAAGACGGTGCCATCTGGCTAAAGACTTCAGAGTATGGCGATGATAAGGATAGGGTGCTGGTTAAGTCAGACGGAACCGCCACATATCTCTTGCCAGACATTGCCTATCATATAGATAAGCTCAAGCGGGCAGACCGCCTTATAAATATTTGGGGGGCAGACCATCACGGATATGTTTCGCGTGTCAAGGCTGCTATATCTGCACTTGGGCAAAACCCTGAGCGAATAGAATTCATAATATCTCAGCTGGTTCGTCTTGAATCAGATGGGCAAGAAATCAAAATCTCCAAGCGAACGGGAGATATCATTGAGTTGCGAGACTTAGTTGAAATGTTAAAAAGCGATGCTGTTCGGTTCACTTTTCTACTTCATTCCCCAGACTCAGCTCAGACGGTTGACCTTGAAAAAGCAGCAGCCAAGTCAATGGATAACCCCGTATATTATGTGCAATATGCCCACACCCGAATATGTTCTATTTTAGAAAAAGTAGAAACAGCACCTGATGCCACAATAAGAAATAGCGTAACAAAAGATAATGGGGCAGTCGACTTAACTACTCTTATACATCCTGCTGAGCTTGAACTTATCCGCAAGTTGTCAGAAATGCCAGACATAGTTGAAGCAGTTGCAAAAGAATTGGCTCCTCATCGTCTAACTGGATATTTGATTGAGCTGGCAAAATCCTTTCACAGTTTTTATCACGACTGCCAAGTAGTTGGTGAAGGAATTTCACCTGAGCTAACGAATGCACGTCTTAAACTTATAAAAGCTGTGCAAATTGGTCTCGCAATAGGGTTAAATTTGTGTGGTGTAAGCGCGCCCAAAAAAATGTAAAGAAAAACAATGTCACCCATCAATCCCACCCTCTTGCCAGACAATTCCAAGATTGCTAACTCTGGTGAACTGCTAATAGCAGGATGTAGTTTGGTAGAGCTTGCCAAAGAATATGGAACTCCGCTGTTTGTCTATGATGAAGACCACATTCGCACCCGCTGCCAGCAAGCAGTTGAGGCATTTCCCGATGGTGTGGCTTATGCTTCTAAAGCCTTTTTCTGCCTTTCAATGGCACGGTTGGTCACAGAAGAAGGAATGCTTATAGATGTCTCTACGGCAGGTGAGATTTTTGTTGCCCTTTCTTCTGGGGTGCCACCAGAAAATCTCATTCTACATGGAAACAACAAATCAGAAGAAGAGCTAAAGATTGCTCTCAAGGCTGGCATCGGCAGAATCGTAGTAGATAGTTTTGATGAACTTGACAGGCTTGAAGAGCTGGCAAAGGAACTTTCAGTTATCCCAAGTGTAGTTGTGAGAATAACACCTGGGGTAGCAGCCATAACTCATGAGTTCATCACCACAGGACAAGACGACACCAAATTTGGGTTTACAGCTTCAAGCGGTCATGCTGACGATGCCATTAGCAGGGTCAAGGATTCTTCAAATATGGAGCTACTAGGAATACATGCGCATATCGGTAGTCAAGTCTTGAGCCTTGAAAATCTTAGCCAGGCAGCAAAAGCCATCGCTGACTTTGCATCTGATTATAGCTTTGAAGAGGTTTCTTTTGGTGGGGGGCTGGGGGTATCTTATATGGGAGATGAAGAATCTCCTTCAATTAAGCAGTGGGCTGATGCCGTTAGCGCCACAGGAATTAAAGCTAGGATTTTTGCTGAACCTGGCAGATATATTGTCGCCAATTCAGCGGTCACGCTCTACACAGTTGGAA
>JAHRAM010000068.1 GCA_020027305.1 Acidimicrobiia bacterium
TTATTCATAACATCCTTAAAATCTCTAAACCTATTCACGATAACTCCTTATTCACAATAATTCTTTATTCATAACATCCTTAAAAAAATCTAAACCTGTTCACAACAACTCCTTATTCACAACAGTCCTTTGATGGCATTCATCTTCAATTCAATTTCTTCAAGCTCTTCTTTGGATTTTGAGTCGGCAACAATCCCTGCCCCAGCAAAGAAAAAAAGTTCACAAATAGAGGCTTGCTCGTTTTTAACAAAAAGCGCAGATCTAAGAGCGGTGAAAAATTCACCATTCCCAGTTGGAGTGCACCAGCCAACTGCCCCAGAGTATCCCCCGCGATTAAATTGTTCGGTTTTGTTGATAAACGCCAGTGCTTTTTCGGTGGGAATTCCAGCCACTGCTGATGTCGGCGCCAGCTCGACAACACACTCTAAAATGTGTCGGTTGATTTGACCAGTGATTTCAGTTTGGAGATGAAGGATGTTTGGCAACTCTCTAATTTCAGGAATGGGCGAAATGGGCTCTAACTCTGCGCCAAGCGAAGTTAGTGTTTCAACTAGCTGGTCGACTACAAAGCGATGTTCGGAGCGTTCTTTTTCATCCTGTAAGAATGTTTGGATGGCACTTTTGTTGAAATCAGGATTTAAGTTCACCCCACTTTCCCCACTTTTCTCACCTTTCTCTTCTTGAGCTTCTTGGGTTTTTTTAGTGTCAGCAATAGTGTCACTGCTATCGCTGCTGTCACCGCTTGGTATTGTTCCAGCAAGCGCCGATGTTTCAAATCTGGAGTTGTCCATTTTTATAAGTAACTCAGGCGTAGCCCCAAAAAAGATTTCTTCGTTTTCAAGGTGCTTTTTATGGGCGCCGTTTTTTTCACCCACATCATTTTTTTCGCAAGTGTTGCCAGCATAGGCAAAGGCAAAGCGTGCACAACTTGGATATTTTTTGTTTAGCTTTTCAAGCAGTCTTTCAGCAGTGGTTGAATCGCTAGTCTGAAACTGCTGGCAGTTTGCCAAAACCACTTTTGCCAGATTTTTTTTCGTTTGCGTTTTTTTCTGTGCTTTTTTAGGGCTGTTATTTCTATTGCTCAGTTTGAGGCGTTGCCCTTTTTGGATTTTGCTAATTGCCGCCTGAATGTCATTTTCTTTCAACTGAGGGAAATCAATAGGGGCTGCTTTCTGTTTGCCATTATCAAATGTGGGCGCAACGTTTGTACCTTCATCGATATTTAGCAAACCAGTAGTTTGGTTTTGCTTCTCTGAATCTTGACCCACAAAATCTTTAAGCTCAGAAAACAACACTTCATCCATAGATTGATGGTCGGATTTTGCAACCTGTAGAATGACTGTGCCTTTTTTATAATCTGCATCCCCTCCATCAACTATCGCTTCATAAATCACCAAAATTTCTGGCAGGATAAGTCGGCCAGTCTTAAAATTTTCCCATTTGGGAAGCTGTTTGTCAGAGGGAGCTTGAAAAGGAATACTACCCAAAAGAATTGTGTGGCTCGGCAGGGTTTGGATTTCATCTAAATTCTCAGGCGAAAAGAATTGAGCGATGCCAATGCCTACGAGTGCTTTACTTGAATTGTAGGAATTGCTGGAATTGTTAGAAGTCCCAGGCGGAATCCACAGCGCCCTAAAAGAAGAGGAAACTGCTATAAAAAGTTTTAAAGGGTCAGGGAAGGAATCTGGCTCAAGTTCAAAAGTTGAAATATTGGTCGGCACTTTATAAGCACTCTTTTCTAAATCTTTTTCACTTTATTTAGTTCTTCTCTAAGTTTTTTGCCCAGTTTTTGTTTTTTAGTTCTTCTTTAGCCGATTTTTGTTTTTCCAATTTTTTCCAATTCTTTTTTGGGCACTTTTTCATTGAGCACACTACATTTTCTTTGTCA
Source organism: Acidimicrobiia bacterium (assembly GCA_020027305.1). Lineage (GTDB taxonomy): Bacteria > Actinomycetota > Acidimicrobiia > Acidimicrobiales > Hopanoidiivorantaceae > JAHRAM01. Next base: position 1,889 of record JAHRAM010000068.1, read on the forward strand.
GCACACTCCTTAGCGGTTCAAAAATTCGGTAGGGGATTACATTCTGCAAAACACATTTATTCTTTACTTTTTAACAAACTCTGCCACCTTTGCTAAAAGGGTTTGGCGAAAATGCGAAGCCACCAACTTAACAGCTGAATCAAGCAGTGCTTGAATTTCAGAAGAAAGTTCTTCGCGAGAAAGAGTTTTGGCGTCTGTGTTTTCTTTGATGCTTTTTGCAAAAATCTTAACTGCACGGTCAGCTGTTCTTTTAATGTGAATGTCATGAGTGTTCGCAAGCATCAGTAATGACATCTCGTCAACACCAGCAGCAACAAGGTCAGCAGCTGCCTGAAGCATCTCAACTGCATCTGTATAATAGCGGTTGCTACTTCCATAAGCAGGCTTGAGCAATCCCGCCTGAATGGATGTGTTCAACATTGCAAGACTAACCCCCGCCTTTTCAGCAAGCGCCTTTTTTGAAAGGGGGGCGGTAGATACCAATTTGTCTAAGATGGGGTCGCCCCTGCCCAAAAAGATGGCTTTGATTTGAGATAGCGAATATCCCAGTTTTCGAAGTCGCCTTATTTCTTTTAGCTGGGTGAGATGAGTGCTATCATAAATTGCCTTTCGCCCAGTTCTTTTTGGCGAAGATATTAATTTGCTTGTTTGGTAACTTCGCACATTAGATACAGTCAGCCCCGCTTCTGCAGCTAGTTGCTCGATTCTGAATGTCAGCATCTCTTAGCCTCCTTTGCTTTTTGTCTCTCTTGGGTTTATTTTTGGTGTAGCTTTCTGTCTTTTTTGTTTACTTTCGCTACTCCCACTTTTAATCTTGTGCTGCTTAATGTTTTTAATGCTTGATACTGTATAAATAAAATTATCATACCCCTTAACCTTAATAATAATAATTGTTATAGTTTTTATTATAATAGTTTTTATTATTATA
>JAHRAM010000109.1 GCA_020027305.1 Acidimicrobiia bacterium
GCCCAAACAACTGAGAAGAGCACCGACTGGATAAAAGAAGGAGAAGAAAAAGAAAAGGAAGAAAGAAAAGAAAGTGAGAAAAGCGAAAAACGAGAAGAGAAAAATGCTGAAAAAAGTCAAGGTGATAACAACGTTGACGACATACAAAATACAAACGATACACAAGATGAAAACACCATAAAAAAAGAAAACGCAATTGAAGTAATTGCCTCAGAGCGAATCCCCGACAAAGAAAGAAAAAGTGAGGAGGCAAGCTTTTCCATCAAAAAACTAGGCAACCTTGATAAAGCGGTAGAAAATATTGCCAGCAGAAGAGCTCCTGTAATACCACCCCTTAACGAGACTACTAATACACATAATGATAAATATGGTGATGAACACAGCGCCGACAACAATACAAATGAAAAATCAGCAACCGACTCCACATCATCACTTTTTGAAAAACTTAAACAAGAAGCAGTCGAAAAGAAAGAGATCAAAGAAAAGCAAGTAGCAACTCCAAAAAAACCAACAACGTCAAGAAAAGCGACACAAAAAGAAATAGCAGCAAATAAAACGGAGTTAAAAGATGATACAACAAGAAAAGAATCTAATTATGAAAGCGGTCAATATAGCACTGATGAAAGCAATGAAGCCCTAACAAATTCCAACTTGGCAAGTGGTACAAAAAGTGAGCCAGAAAGAGCTTTTGACAATCCTGACGAAACAAATATTTCTAGCACAAATATCGCTGACTCAATTGTTTTAGGGCTGAGCAAATCCATTGAACGTCAGATTAAATATGGGCTTGCCCAAGATCAAAACCTTATCCTTGACAACCTTGACCAAAAGCGAGGTAAAAAAGAGCTTCCTCCAGTAGAAGACCAAGTAAAAGCATATATAGAAGCAATCGACACCAACGAGCTAAGCCAAGTGGCAGAACGTGAAGTGAAAATCAGCAACGAGCTTATGCTGGAATTGCTAGTAGCTCCTCTCCGTGAAAACCTAGATGTCTACTTTGTTGAGAACAAACTACAAACTAATGAGCTACAAAGAGAAGTGAGGAATTCATATCGCAACTTTAAACAAGCTGAATGCGAAAAGATAGCACACAATATGGCCGAGCGGGTATTGGCAAGCTGATTTAGTTCATGCCCTCTTTTTACGCTAACCTTATTAAGTAAATAAGTAATGGTCAGTTCTTCGCCGCCACCAACCGTCCGCCCACAGAAAAAATCTAGGCTCTCGACAAAAGCCAAGATAATTATCGCTGTAGTCGTTGTAGCGATTATTGTATTGATTTTATCGCTTAGAGGGTTGGCAAGTTTTTATACTGACTACCTCTGGTTTCGCTCGCTCAACTTTTCAAGCGTTTGGCAAGGAGTGTTGCTGACAAAAATTTTTCTGAGCCTAATTTTTATTGCGATTTTTGCAGCACTGCTTTATCTCAACTTCTATATAGTTGAAAAACTTAAGCCCAAGAAAGCTCCACCTGGCCCAGAACAAGATGCACTAGCAAAATATCATAGTTCATTTTTTGGTAAGAAAAGTTGGATTCCGCGTCTTATAGTTTCTGTACTGCTCGGGCTATTTGTAGGAAGCGGCGCCGGCCAGCAGTGGCAGAACTGGATAATGTTTGCCAACCGAACTGACTTTGGCATCAAAGACCAGCTTCACGATTTAGATATTGGGTTTTATGTATTCCAACTTCCATTCATCAACTTTTTAGTTGGCTGGTTATTTACTGCCACCATCGTCATCACTATATTCACGATGATTTATCACTATATAACTGGTGGTATCCGCTTCAACATCAAAGATAGAAAACGTGTAACACCAGCAGTTCATGCCCACCTGTCGATTTTGTTAGGGGTACTGGCACTGATTCGAGCCATTGATTATTTCCTTGACCGCTTTGACTTGACGGTTTCTACATCTGGGTTCACCGATGGGGCTAGCTATACCGATGTAAATGCCCGCCTGCCAATACTTAACCTTCTAATTGTCATCGCCTTATTGTTGATGGCTGTGTTTATATATAACGTCTGGAGGCGGAATTGGATTATCCCCGCCATCGGAGTTGGCTTATGGGCATTTGTGGCAATTGTGATGGGGGCGTTTTACCCAGCCTTCATTCAACGTTTCAGGGTTCAGCCAGCTGAATCACAAATTGAAGCGACATATATTGCACGAAATATTGAGTCAACGCGGCTAGCTGTTGGGCTTGACAACATTGTGGAACGCACTATCAACGTAGACAACAACAAAACTTACCAAGAGTTGGTGGAACGAAATCAAGATATCACAGACCTCATCCCCATTCAAGATGCTAAACGGATTCCTCAAACATTTGAAAATAGACAGGGAGAAAGAGGGTTTTATCAATTTGCTAGCCCGCTAGATGTCGACCGTTATGAGATTGATGGTGTTTTAACCCCAGTGGTTATCGGTGCTAGAGAACTTGATGCTAATGGACAGCCAAACAATTCTTGGGAAGCAACAAGACTGGCATTCACACATGGATTTGGTGTGGCACTGACTCCAGCTAATACAGTCGCACCCACAAGTGGGCTTCCCGATTTTAGAATCGGCGACTTACCGCTTTCAAATACTCTCGACAATATCTCTCTTGTCGAACCTCGCATTTATATAAGTGAGCTAGCCAACGAATACTCCATAGTTAAAACTAGTCGAAAAGAAATTGATGGCAACGACACTAACGCTAGTCAAGGGTCTTATACCTACACGGGTAACGGCGGCATTAAGATGGATAACTTTTTCAAGCGAGCTGCTTTTGCGCTTCGCTTTGTCTCTCTCAATCCACTAATTTCAAATTTCATCGACTCAGACAGCGAAATTATCTTTATAAGGAATGTTAGAGAACGAATTGAAACATTGGCACCCTTCATTCAACTTGACTCAGACATCTACCCTGTAATTGCCGATGGACGAATTTTCTATGTAGTAGATGGATACACCACTACCAGCAGATACCCTTATGCTCAACGCATTGAAACCGACCAACTAGAAAGCACTAGCGGCCTAAATAGCGACTTTAACTATGTGCGAAACTCTGTAAAGATTGCTGTAGACAGCTTTGATGGTGATGTCAAGTTTTATGTGTTTGATGAAAGCGACCCCATCATTTCAACTTGGCGAAAGGCATTTCCCAAACTATTTAGCGACAAGTCAGAAATGAGCCAAGAGTTGCTAGACCACATCCGCTATCCTGAAGACTTATTTAAAATTCAAACTAATGTATGGGCGACTTACAGGCTTAATGAGCCAAGCGAATTCTATAGCCGTTCAGAAGCTTGGGCTGTAGCACAAGACCCAGGCGGAATTGCTGCTGCAGATTCCACTGCTACAAGAGATACTGCTGGGAATATTATAGATACAAAGCAAATTAGAATAGATCCATATTATTCAGTACTTCGGCTGCCAGAAGAAAACACCCAAAGCTATGTAGCACTTCGCCCATTTGTGCCAATTTCTGCAGACACCAGAAAAGAACTAACCGCTTTTATGGTGGCTAAAGGAGACCCTGAAAATTATGGGGAGCTAGTGCTATATAGAACCCTAGGTGGCGATGTTGACGGCCCAGCGCTCGTCAACGCTAAAATTCAAAGTAATCCTGGTATTTCCCGAAACATAACACAGCTTAGTCAGCTAGGTTCAAATGTAAGTTTTGGAGAAACGCTGTTAGTACCAATTGAAGATTCAATTTTGTATATTAGGTCGCTTTATGTGGTAGCTGATTCTACTCCTTTTCCAACACTTCAGAGGGTAGTTGCAGTACTTGGCGATAATGTTGTAATGTGCCCAACCCTAGAGCGATCACTTGAAGCACTCTTTGATTCAACTAAGTTAGAAAATTCCAATAGTGCAACCCTTAATGTTTGTGTAGGAACCGTGGGTGCCCAAAGTGGAACACCTACAACTCCTACTACAACTCCTACTACCACCCCCACTACACCTACTACTACACCTACTACTACACCAACAACTCAACCGCCAACTACTACTCCTCCAACAGGTGATACCCCAACAGCTCAAGCACTAAATCTATTAAATCAAGCTATGGAAGCGCTAAACAATAACGATTTGGGTCGCT
>JAHRAM010000129.1 GCA_020027305.1 Acidimicrobiia bacterium
TTTTGATTTCGCTATTTATTTAATTATTTAATTTGGGTGCCTTATTTTCCTCTCTTATTTGTTAGTTTAGATTAACTTATTTACCATAAAAAGTTGTAAGAACCTAAAATGCCCGAACGTGAAAGACGTCAACCTGAAATGTCCCAATTCCAAAACGCCAACCTATAAGGCAGCCAATTTAGTGTGGGCGGTCTCAACAGCAAATGTTTAGATAAACTTTAATATGTAGCATTACATATTTACATATCTACATATAAGCGAACATAATATACACAGCGTAACGACAAGATATAGCGACAAGATATAAAGACAAGATATAAAGACAAGCAAACACGCACTCAATATGGGCAAACATAAAATTCTAACCCTAGCATTTGTTCCGCTCATTTCACTTGCCCTGCTTCTTGCTGGATGTAATCATTCCAGCGGTTCTGAAACACAAAACACAAACCCTCTTAACAGCATCTTTCCACAACAAACGACAACACCTGAAACACTTCCTGAAATCAATAGTAATGTGCCAAGAGGATCGTGTGAACCTAAAAATCTAGCAGAGGCAATAGCAATCACAATTGAAATTGAAGCAGACTTTAAAGTGAGAGTAGTCGACCTGCCACGTATTAAAAAATGTGATGCTGTCTCCATCTATATTTCATGGAGTGACCCTACCCTTGTGGCACAAGAAGAAGTTCACATTCATGGATATGACCACAAGTGGAATATTATAGCGAATTCTGAGATAGCACTTCCATTTACTTTTTATGCCGATGAAACTGGGCAGTTCGAGGTTGAGCTAGAAGGGTCAGGCAAAAAACTTTTTGACTTGGCTGTCAATTGATGAGTGGCCAGTGAGTTGATGAGTGGCCAGTGAGTGAGCAACTGATTTCATAACTGGGGCTAGGCTTAGAATTTGTGAGCCGAATATTTGTGCCTACAATTTTCGCACACGGAAGCGACATCACTGGGCGAAGCGACCTGCCAATTCCTTTTTGGCTGTTTGGCTATATGTCAATCGTGGCGCTGGTTGGCTCTGTGGTTTTGCTAACTCTATTTTGGAAAAACTCAAAACTTGAAGAAGCAAGCAAGTTTAGCTACGAGATTAAATCACGTCTTGTCATAGGCGGGTGGAAGGCGCTGAATGCCATTTTGCGTCTCATCAGCCTAGCGCTCTTTCTAACAGTTCTTTTAGCAGCCCTATTTGGCGAGTTAGGGGGCAGGAATTCTATTTTTCCAGTTAGTGTCTTTATCATCTTTTGGGTCGGGCTAACTTTTCTCTCAGGGATTCTGGGAAACACATGGCAAACTTTAAGCCCGTTTGATACCATCGCTTGTTGCACAAAATGGATAAGAGATAAGTGGCAAACAAAAGTCGCAGCTAAAAAGAATGCGAGTGCAAAAATATCGCCACCCAAAATTCCTCCTGTCAAAATTATTCCGCCTACCTCAAACATAAACAGCTGGCTGGCAATCATTGGGCTGTTTGTCTTTTTGTGCTTAGAGTTAGTTCACCCCGATAACTCTGGCACCCGTCTTGTGGGATTTCTAATATTGATTTACACAATTATTATGTTGCTGGGCGCCAGCTTCTTTGGGCGTAGTTGGCTAAGAGAAGCAGATGCTTTTTCTTTGCTCCATCGATTTATCGGCAGCTTAGGGATTTTTTCTAGCCGCGACAACAACAAAAATGCTAAAAACAACAATCCAAAAATAAGTGTTCCGTTTACTCAAACCGCCCAACTTCAGCTAACACTGCCAGAAGTAATATTTGTTATCGTATTTTTAGGCTCCACCACTTTTGATGGCGTCACCAATACAGACTTTTTGCCAGAAAGTAGCAACTGGGTGGTAAACGGATTTGGCTTAATCGTGACAATCGCACTAGTCGGCATTGTTTATTTTTTAGCAATGTTTATTTCAGCTGCACAAACAGGTGCCGACCATATTAAGCTGGCTCGCCAGTTTGCCCACTCGCTTATTCCCATCGCTTTGGCGTATGCAGTCGCACACTATTTTTCAGCACTTCTTGATGGGTGGCAAATCTTTCTTCCACTGTTGTCTGACCCTTTCAAGCAAGGATGGGATTTATTTGGCACCGCCCATTTCATAAAAGACTTTTCTCTCTCACCAATAACTATAGGTTGGGTTCAAGGCTTGTCAATCGTAATCGGTCATATATGGGGAGTTTTTCTGGCACACGATCGCGCCTTGGCAATTTGGCCGACCAATCAAAAGGCAGCTAACCGTTCACAATATCCACTTGTGGTAGTAATGGTGGGATACACCTTTCTTGGGCTGTGGCTTTTACTTAATGCTTAATGCTTAAGATGTAGCTTCCACAATCTCAACTTTTTCAACTGTGACCGTTCTGCTCGGGCCACCACCCAACCCACTGTTAGGATCATCTACGTGGAGACCTAAAATAGTTTCCAACACATCTAGCCCCTCTATGGTTTTTCCAAATGTCACATAAACGCCTTGACCGTCTAAAAGACTGGTGGTTTCATTCACAGCAAAGAAAAACTGAGCGCCAGCACTATTTGGAGCACCCGTTCTTGCCATCACTAAATCTCCTGGCACATACTTAAACTCTGTGCCTTCATCTTTGATTGTGTAACCTGGGCCAGGGTCACTTGGGCTGTTGTTATGTGGCCCCCCACCTTGAATAATCGCAATGCTGGGGTCAGTTCTAAACAGCTGTGAGCCATTGTAGTATCCAAACCTTGAAAGTGTGGCAAAGTTGTTGGCAGTGCCAGGCGTGTTTTCTACATCAAGGCGAACCTTTATCACTCCCTCAGAAGTTGTAATAATGGCGTCATATTGCTTGGCTAAATCAAGACAGAGCTTAGGCGGGCTAGCAAACTCTAAAACAGGAGTGGAGGGAACTTCATCTGGTGGGCATTCCCCCTGCCCATAGTCTGCTGGTGTAAATGGTGTATAGTTTGGCATGTTGTCTCCTGTCTCTGTTGGTTGCGTTGTTGTTTGTGGAAGTGTTATTGTTTGCGTGGTTATTTGTGTTGTCGTGGTTGCTGATGAAACTGTAACGTCATCTCCACCACCCCGTTGAACTAGCCAGACTATCAGCACAACCACCACAACGACCACAACCCCAGAGCTAGCAAGAATGATGTTGCGTTTTTTTCGCTTGGCTACATGAGCCTCCATAATGGCTTGTTCTTTTTCAGCACGGCGCTGACGTTGACGTTCGCGTTTGGTTTTAGACTCCTCTGGCATCAAAATTAAGTTTAAACTAATTTTCAAAAAAATGCCTATATTGAAAATGATTAAATTGGGAATATTCAATTAAGTTAAGAATGCTCAATTGGGAATGCTTACAAATTAGAAAGCACAAAAGAAGAGGATAAAGGAAAAATAACCAAGTTAAGAAAATGAAGGGCTTAAGGCAAAGATTGAGAATAAAACTGCTAGAAAATAAAACCTACTAAAAAATAAAAATTGTGAGCTTAGCCAAAAAAACTAGTATCTTAAAAAGAGTGGAACTATTAGTCCAAAAATATGGAGGCACCTCAGTTGCCACAGCAGAACAAATTTTAGATGTGGCTCGCCACATCGTTGAAACAAAAAATGCTGGCAACCAAGTGGTTGTCGTGGTCAGTGCTATGGGTGCTGAAACCGATGAACTGTTAGCGCTTGCTAACCAAGTTTCATCTAACGGCAACACTCCGCCCAACAATTTGCCTAACAATTTATTGAGCAAGTCAGCTTCCAAGCAAGTCAGAGCAGAGCTAGATATGCTAATCACTTCTGGGGAAAGAAAAGCAGCAGCCCTATTGTGCTTGGCAATCGAAAACTTAGGAGCATCTGCAACTTCACTCACTGGAAAAGATGCTGGGCTAACTACTGATGCTATTCACCAGAGCGCAAGAATTGAAAACATCGCCCCCGACCGATTAAAAAAGTTGCTAAATGAAGGGTGTATCCCTGTAGTTGCTGGCTCACAAGGGGTGTCTAGTGAAAACAAAGATACTTTTCTTGGGCGGGGTGGGTCAGATACCACCGCCGTAGCCCTTGCCCATGCCCTTTCAGCCTCAGAATGTGAGCTTTATACTGATGTGTCTGGCATTTTCACTGCTGACCCACGCATTGTGGCAAACGCACAAAAGATAGATTCCATCACCTATGACGAGCTGCTAGACATGACTGCTACAGGATGCCCTAAGCCAGCAATGCGTGCCGTAGAAGTCGCAAGGAATTTCAATGTTGCGCTCCACGTGCGTTCTGCTTTTAGCTGGGAACAAGGAACTAAAATCAACAAGAGAGCAATGGAACAGCAAGCAGTCGTTTCTGCGGTAACCCACGACCGTTCAGAAGCCAAAATTACGATAGCCCAAGTGCCAGACACCCCTGGCGTGGCAGCAGGGCTGTTTCGCAGTTTGGCAGACAAAGATATTCACGTAGATATGATTGTTCAAAATGTGGCGTCATCTGGCACCACCGACATTTCTTTTACTCTCCCGATGGAAGAACTAGACATCGCGCTCACCACAACCCAAGAGTTCAGCGAATCAAAAGGTGGCGGAACTGTGGATGCCGACCAAAACATTTGCCGTGTCAGCCTAGTGGGCGCAGGAATGAAAACTCATCCTGGGGTTGCTGCCACCGTGTTTGAAACTCTGGCAGATGCAGGCATTAATATCGAAATGATTTCCACCTCTTCTATCCGCATCAGCTGTGTAATCGCAGAAGACAAATTAGAAGACGCAGTTAATGCTCTCCATTCAGCTTTTGAGTTAGAAAAGGAATAAACCATGGCTAAAAAGAAATCGCCAAATATAGCAGTGGTTGGCGCCACTGGAAAAGTTGGCGAAGTGATGCGTGAGCTACTTGCCAGCCGAAATTTTCCCCTAAGCGACATTCGTTTTATGGCATCTGCGCGCTCAGCTGGAAAAGAACTCGAGTGGAACGGAACAAAAATTGTGGTTGAAGATGCAAAGGAAGCAGACTTTTCTGGTGTCGATATTGCGATTTTTTCTGCTGGTGCAACCACTTCAAGAAATCTTGCCCCCGTCGTAGCAAGTGCTGGGGCCATAGTCATCGACAACTCTTCTGCTTGGCGAATGGATGATGAAGTTCCGCTAGTGGTAGCTGAAGTAAACCCCCATACACTTGGCGATATTGAAAAAGGTGGCGACATCAAAAAAGGCATTATCGCAAACCCAAACTGCACCACTATGGTTGGAATGGTTCCTCTAAAGCCCCTCCACCAAAAAGCAACTCTCAAGCGAATGGTGGTTAGCACCTATCAAGCAGTTTCTGGTGCGGGATACGCTGGGGTTGAAGAACTGATGGCACAAATTGAAGATGCCAGCTCTCCCCCAAAGGTGTTTGACGCACAAATCGCCCTGAATGTAGTTCCAAAATGTGGCGACTACTTAGAGGGAGAAACAATTGGCGCAGAAACCATAGAAGAAAAAAAGCTCACCGATGAAACTAGAAAGATTTTAGAAATCCCCGACCTGCCTGTATCAGCAACTTGCGTGCGCGTAGGTGTTGATACTGGCCACAGCCTTTCAATAAATGCCGAGTTTGAAAATGCCATCTCACCAGAAGAGGCTGTAGAAATTCTCAATCAAGCCCCTGGCGTTGTTGTAGAAGACTTACCCAACCCTATACAATCACAAAATGTAGATGGTGTCAGCGTGGGGAGAATTAGAAAAGACCCAACCGTGCCAAACGGGCTTGCCTTATTTGTGGTTGGCGACAATTTAAGAAAGGGCGCCGCCCTCAACGCAATCCAAATCGCCGAGCTGTTTATAAACCGATAAGCCATTCAATCAAAATAGCAGTCAAAATAAAGTCGCCACCGAAATTCTGTAGATGAAATCCCATATATGAAATTCTTGAAATGGAGATACTTTAAAAGAGCTACCTTTGCTTTTTGTGTTGCTATTTCATTTGGGTTGTTAGCTGCTAGCTGCAATCACATCCAGCCAACACCATCTCAAGCTACTGCTGGTTCACCAACTACAGAAGACCATTGGCACGTAGCGATTGGATTTTATATTTGTGGAAAGGTTCTTCCATACCCCGACCTCAACCAAACTCATCCACCATTTTTCCAAGATGGCATACAATTTCCATTTAGCTATAAAGACGGTGTTATCCATGTTTCACCTACGCCCGATACCCAAGTTGAAGGCGAAACGAATCTATCATTCACGCTTGGCGATTTAGCTTCACGGGTAGGATTTCAAATCACAGATGACACCCTAACCGTGCTTGCCAATGAAAATCAAAGGTTCTCTTCTGCCAACCCAACTGTTTATAATGAAGCAACTGGTTGCACACAAAATCAAACTGCCTCTCTATCGGTTATCCGCTGGCAACTTGATGGTGCCAACCCAGAACAGCTCGGCACCCCAGAGGTTGCAACTCAAAACCTGTCTGCCATTCGGCTAGAAAAAAACTTTGACGCATTCACAATTGCTTTTTTGCCAGAAGGAAGCGCCCTGCCACCCATACCTTTTTCTGCACTCGAACTTTTGAAGTTGCCCAGTGCAGAAGGAAGGCTGCCCAGTGCTAGAGAAATGGGATTGATTCCAGCTCGCCCTGCGCCGCTTTCTAATGGAGATACAATAGCTCAAGCCACGCTTCCTTGCCCAACAGAAACTGAATCCCGCAGGGTGACAAAATTTGAAGTTGCTTTTATTCAAAGGTGTTTTGACACAGACAAGACCTATCGCGCCATTTTCAAAACCACCCTCGGCGAAATTGAGGTTGAACTAGACAACCGTACGCCATTTGCCACAAGTGCATTTATCACATTGGCTCTCTATAACTATTATGACGGGTCTGCCTTTTTTAGAACAGACCCAAAACAGGGAATCATTCAGGGCGGGGCTGTTCACAGCAATCGTGTAGATGATGAAGGGCCAGGATTTACTATCGCAGATGACAACCTAGATTTCACTTATGAACCAGGTCAGCTGATTATGGCACGGAACAAAAACCCCCACTCTGGCAACGGGCAGTTTATCTTCACTGCCTCTGAAAATGCAAAGCTGCTGGCTGGCAGCGAGAGCTCTCGCAATTTAGTTGTGTTTGGAAAGGTTGTTCGCGGGCTGTCGGTGCTTGAAAAGGTTTTGAGCCTGCACGCCGAAGAACCAGAGGCAACTGAAGATAGTCAGTTCTTTTTGGGTGGCCCGATTGTGCCAGTTATCTTGACAGAAGTTACTATTCAAGAAACTGATAGCTAAGAAGTCAGCGACTCTTGAAATAGCAACCCGTCTGCCATTTGTTTGAGGCGAAGGGCATTTAGCGGTTTTACCATATAGTCATCTGCCCCTGCCTTTTTCGCCAAAAATTCATCTGCTTGTCTATCTAGCAACAAGATTGTCGGCGTCTTTTTAATCCTTCCAGCCGATGTCTCAAGATACATCTCATAGCAAATGGCTACCCCACCCATGCTTTCAATTTGTAAATCACACACTACCAAATCAACTTCTTCATCAGCTAAAAAAGCCATCACATCTTGGCCGGTTTTTGCCCAAAATAGATTAGTGCTGGCATCCAGCAAAGCAGACTTCACCTGCTCAAACAAGGCAGGAGAATCTGTTGCGACTAGTAGCCGTTTTGACCCCATATAAAGAGATTAGCCTGCTAACATCTTTAATTAGTGCTGGAAATAACTACTGAAAAGCAAGCTGGCGGAACTATCTGTAAGCCTGAAGGCGATTTAGATGCCTACACGGTTGGAAAGTTCCGAACTGCCCTAAGCGAGCTAGAGGGCGTCGACCGAGTAGTCGTCGACCTAACGGAAGTTCCGTTTATGGATTCCGCTGGGCTAGGGGCGCTAATCGGCTATATGCGCCGTGCTAGAGAAAATGAACATAAGGTAATGGTGGTTTCTAATCGCCCTGCTATTACCCGTTTGCTTCATACCACTGGGTTTGACCGCATCGTTCCAATTTCAGAAACGTTAGAAGACGCAATCGCTGCTTTAGATAATGCCTCTGAGTAAGACTTCCTAACGCAAGACACTGGATGAGTGTGTAATGGAATGTATGAAAATATGTTGTATGAAAATTTCAAATAAGGCTACAAAAAATAGAGTTGTTTAATGTTGCGAACTGTGCTGAAATGAGAATGCTAAGCAAAGATGCTGGATGAAATCATTAAACAAGATTGCCAATTAAAATTGTTGCCAAATTAAGCAACAAGATTGAAAGACAAAATTGAAATAGGGGGCAGACATCAAGGCTTCATATAAAATCCCGCGTAAAGTTCCGCACAAGCGACTACTGCTTGCTGGCTTCTTTTTGTTTTCACTTGTATTTGTGTTGTCGATTTCATTTGCCTCTCCTGTGAGCGGGCAAAACGAGCAAGACAAAAAACCAGTTGCCATTGTCGCAAAAGTTGATGGGCTAATAGATGAAATTGTCGCTAACTTTATTGAGGAATCAATCCACAACGCTGAAAAAGAAGAGGCGCTTGTGTTGGTGCTTCAAGTCAATAGCCAAAATGTCATTTTGTCAGAGGGGCGCTTTCAACAACTGCTTGACACTATAAATAACTCTGATGTTCCAGTTGCTTCATGGGTTGGGCCAAGCGGTGCTAGGGCTACTGGGAAAGTTGCTGATTTGGTTCTTCATACTCTTCCTATTGGCATTTCCCCTGGGGCAGGAATTGGAAAAACAAAAATAGATGCCCGTGAGAGAAACTGCTGGATGCGAATAAGTTGTGACGACATAGCTGATGGGCTAAACGAGCTTCAGACAAAAATTGTGAATTATAATGAGGTGATTGAACGGGATGAACAGCGTAACCTTAACCTCGCTGGAACCAACTCCTTTGAAGCCAGTGATTTATTTCTGGCAAGCCCTACGTTGGGCGATATGTTGATACAGCTTCCTAACTTTGAAACAAAAGAGGTGAAAGCTGACGAAGACTGCACTGGTGAAGAGTGTTTGATTCGCCTTGAACCAGTTAGCCAAGTTCGCTTCACACGGCTTTCTTATCTCGACCAAGCCCTTCACACGGTTGCCAGCCCCCCTGTGGCATATCTTTTGTTTAGTTTTGGGTTGGCACTCATCGTGTTGGAGTATTTCACAGCAGGCATTGGGATTTCTGGTGTCATCGGCGCAATCTCGTTTATTCTTGGCACTTATGGATTAGTAGCTTTGCCTACAAATCTTTGGGCAGTCATTCTTTTGCTTGTCGGAATATTTGGATATGTCATTGATATTCAAACAGGGGTGCTTCGCTTCTGGACTCTCATCGGCACTGCCTCATTCACAGTTGGCTCAATCTTTTTGTTTGACCTTGGCCTGTCGTGGCTCATCCTTTTAATCGGCATAGCTTCAATGTTTGGGGGAATGGGATTTGCGCTTCCCATCCTCGTGCGTTCCCGATTCACCGCCCCTTCACTCAATAATGAGAGGGTGGCAATGTCTGGGGCTGATTAATGGGTCTGAGGGCTAGGCCGAAATAAATTCAAAAGACCGAAATGAAAATGGGAGGCTAAGAATTGGCCGACAAAAGACAGTGTGGATTGTTGTCGGCGGGCATTTGTAGCGGGGGTAGGATTCGAACCTACGGCCTTCGGGTTATGAGCCCGACGAGCTACCAGACTGCTCCACCCCGCAATATAATTGTATAGGCAAAATCTATTTATCACAAAAATATCTATAGGGGTTCAAATGTGGGGCGAGGGTTTTCAAGTATAGGGCGAACGATTTTTAGGTACAGGGAAGATGTTTTTGAATATAGAGAGGAAGGGTCAAATATAGAGAAGGGATTTTTGAATGTAGGGATGAGGATTTAAATGTGAGGGCGCCTTCAAAAAATTAAAGACATCCCTTGAAAAGAATTTTGCAAAGAACAAAACGGATGCATTTGTAGATAAATGCACCCGTTTTGAAAGGAAAAATATATGAAATGTAAATCAAAATTTACACCCAAATTTTCAAATTGCAAGGCACTAAACGAATTTTCTTTTTTTATTTAA
>JAHRAM010000164.1 GCA_020027305.1 Acidimicrobiia bacterium
AGGTTTTTCATTTCACTATTATTTAAAAATAAAAATTATTTGAAATTAACTAGCACCGTTTCAAACTCAAGTTCAACGCCAGAGTTTTCCAGCACCTTACTTTTCGTTTCACACATTAAATTGTAAACATCTTTTGCTCTTCCATTTGGCTTTGCTTGGATAAAATTAGCATGCTTAGGTGAAACATTGGCAGAATTAATTTTTAAGTTTTTTGCTCCTGCTGTTTCAAGCAATTCACCCGCTGAAATATCTGGTGGATTTTTAAACACTGAGCCTGAATTTTGTCCACCTGGTTGATTTTTTCTTCGCCACTTGACCAGCTCTTTAATTTTTTTGTTAGCTAGACCTTTCTCATCAGGCTCTAAAGCCAATCTGCCATTCAGCACTAGCTGGTTACCTTGTATGAAATTGTCTGCTGACTCAGATTTTGAAAGCATGGTTTTTCGGTATGACATCTCAAGTTGACTTGATAAAAATGTTTTTAGTTCTGCAGTTTTTAAATTGAGGAGACTGACATCTATTAGAGCCTCAGACATGTCTTTTTTGTGAGCGCCAGCATTCATATAGACTGCCCCCCCAAATGAACCAGGAACTCCAACCGCCCATTCAAATCCCGATAACCCTGCTTTGGCAGTTTGCCTAGCGACAACTGGTAGAAATGCGCCACCCCCAACTAAAACCTCATTACCCTTAATTTCAATCTGGCTAAAGGTTTCACCTAATGATATAGCAATGCCAGAAAATCCAGAATCTGAAATCAACATATTTGAACCTGCCCCAAATATCAATATTTCCATATTTAGAGTCGCCAAGATGTCTGGGAGTTTTTTTGCATCTTCTAGCGAATTTAGGCATATACATATATCAACATTTCCCCCCACTCGATAGGTTGTTTTAGCACCTAATGGATAGTTAGCCTCCACTGTGCTTTGTGGCAACTCTTGCCTAAGACGGCTGGTGACACTTCCTATAATATCTTGGCTTTTCATATATCAATTTTTTGACTGATAATTCTTGTTTAATTGTCTCCTAAGCAACCCCAGACAATTTCTCCTTATAAAATTTTTGACCTACTTTATACAAATCACCAGCGTTTAGTGTTATAAATATATCGCCTGTGCGAACTTCTGCCTTTAAGTATGAATACAAATCATGGCTTTCTGGAAACCAAGCTACTTGCTTATATGGCTCATTTGAAAGCACGGTATTAACAATTAATTTTCCACTTACGCCTTCGCGCTCAGGCTCACCGGCAGAATAAATATCTGCAATTATCAAAACATCACACTCTTTAAAAGCCTCTCCAAAAGTGTGGGCAAGATTTTCGGTGCGACTATATCTGTGTGGCTGAAAAGCACACACTAAGCGGTTGCATTTGTGCTTAATAGCATAATCTTTAGCAGTCTTAAGAGTTGTCGAAATTTCAGCAGCAGTATGGGCATAGTCATCAATAAAGCAAACACCACCAGCTTCACCTAAAACTTCAAACCGCCGCTTGACCCCTTTAAAATCTTTTAGCCTTTTTAGATTCGGCTTTTTATCGGCTACGATTTTATTTGCTGCTGCTTCATTGATTGTGGTTTCAACAGCTGTAATTTCAGTGGCTACGATTGCGGTAGCATACGCGAGGGTTGCATTTGTGATGTTGTGCTCTCCCAACATTTGTATTTTTAGCTTCTGTTGCCTTGCTTTCGTTGCTGTTTCTGTTGCTCCTGTTTTGGAGTTTTGAATTATTTGAAATTCAGTTAGGTTTTTTATGCTGGTTTTAGCTTGTGTATCCATCACAGCCGAGTCTTCTAGGATTTGGAAATCTGCAACTATTTGAGAGCCTTCAGTAGCTCTACCAACCGTATAAAAACTTTCACCCATCAATTCATCGCGCATTTCAGCAATTCCTAAATCGTCAATGTTTATGATTTTTTTAGAACTCAAAGAATTGTCACCCACTAAAAATTCTTTATATGCCTGCTGCAATTCTTGCTCTCCCCCATAGTGTTCAATGTGGTCTGCATCTATACTGGTTAAAACTTTAAGCACAGTAGGTAAAGTTAAAAATGTTCCATCACTTTCATCGGCTTCAACAATAAGCCATTCCCCATTTTTCACCCAGCTTCCGCCCAATTCATTTAATTCGCCTAATTCGTTTAATTCACCCAATTCATTTAGAGCACCCATTTCGTCTGAATCGCCCGAAATTAACTGGCCGCCAATAATATATGATGACTGTGGCAACATAGAAGCCAACATTGCAGCAGTTGTAGTTTTGCCGTGAGCTCCAGCTATGGCAATGGTTTTTTTCAACTTACAAATTTCAGCTAACAGCTCTGCACGGGTCAATATTTCAATTCCCAATTCTTTAGCTTGCTTTAATTCAGGGTTATCTTTTTCTATGGCACTGGAATGTGTAACCAGTTCTAAATTTTTGCTCAGATTTTGGCTGTCAGAGTTTTTTGAAATTGAATTTTTTACCGCAAAGCTTCTTTCAACAATATTTTTCTTGCTATGCCCCTTGCTAACTTCAATTCCTAATGCCAAAAGTTTTTCCACCACAGGAGTTTCAACATCTAAATCGCTACCACTCACAGAATGCCCCATTTGCCAAAGCACTGAGGCAATGGCGCTCATTCCCGCTCCACCAATACCAACAATGTGGATGTTTAGGGATGTTGATAGGTCAGACACAATATTGTTGAAGCAAATCAGCAAGTGCCGATGTAGCGTGACGATGTTTTGAATTAGCAGAATGTATCAATGGACTGTTTAAGAAATTTAAAACACCTGAAACGAAAGTATCGGTAGATAGTGTTTTTTCATCTAAGACTTGGCTTCCATTTGCTGAATCAGCACAATAGGCCTTAGCATTTGCAACTTGATGGTTAGAAACCGCCTTAGACCATGGAATTAAAATCGCTGGGGTGGCGCTGGCATCCAGCTCAGCAATCGTTGATGCCCCCGCACGGCTCACAAACAAGTCAGCTGCTTCAAATAAGGGCGCCATATTGTCTTCAAATTCTACAGCATGATATTTTTTCGGGTTTTGAGGTGTATCATTTTTTAGAACCTTGAAGTCCTCTGACTGTTGATGTTGCTCCCAATCTCTCTTGCCCACAATATGGTGAATATATAGGCTCTCTCGTTTCAAAAGCTCTTTTGCTGAAGCCAACACAAGCTGATTTATATTCATGGAACCTAGCGATCCACCAACCACCACAAGCAATTCAGCTTCTTTCTCATAGCCCAGCTTTTGCTTTGTCTTGTCTTGGTTTTTTGCCCTATCTATAGCCAAAATTTTTTCATGAACTGGAATGCCAGAATGAAACGAGCGGGGCAACTTACACTCTTTGAAGCCCACAGCTGAAACTGCTGCCTTACGTGAGAGAAAACGGCTAGCCCTTCCAGGAATGGCATTTGGTTCAAATACAACAAAAGGAATCTTAAGCGCTCTGGCAGCAAGCCCAGTTGGCACTGCCGCATACCCCCCTGTTGATAAAACTACAGATGGTTGAATAGATTGAAGCAGCTTTTTTGCTTTTCCTTTTGCCCTAAGCGCCTCTAGAGCTGAGTGGATATTTTTTAGCGAAAGAATACTTTTTGAAAACCCACTTACATTTAGATATGAAACATTCGACTGAATACTCTTATCATTTTTGCTTGCCTCAGCCTGTAAGTCACTTTGTATGCCATGAGATGCAGTAATAAAATGCGATTTTAACTCTCTATTCTTTAGCTCGTTTCCCACTGCTACTGCTGGAAATACATGCCCTGCTGTGCCGCCAGTGGCAAAAACTACATCTGCTTTTTGTTCTTCCATTTTTTGAAAATACTTAAATTATGGCACCCGTGAAAACCTTGCAACGTTTAATAAAATTCCAAGCCCAAACATTGTAATGATGAGCGAAGACCCACCATAAGAAACTAATGGCAATGTCATTCCCGTAATAGGCAAAAGCCCCATTGATGCACCTACATTTAAAAAGAACTGCGAAGCTATCCATCCAGTAATTCCACTGGCAAGGGCAGTGCCTAGCAAGTCTTTTGCCCGAAGGGCCACCAACACTCCACCAAGACACAATGTCAAAAATGCCAATATCAAAAATGTAGCACCAACCAAACCAAGCTCTTCTGCCACCACTGCAAAAATAAAGTCGGTGTGTGAAAATGGAAGATAGCCCCACTTGGCGCGCCCTGCTCCGATTCCTCTTCCCAGCCAGCCACCAGAAGCTACCGCTACAAGCGACTGAAGGGTTTGATAGCCTCCATTCAATGGATCATCCCACGGATCTAAGAAAGAAAACAATCTATTTCGCCGATAGCCAGACACCACTGAGAGAAAAAGAACAGAACCAGTAGCCCCTGCTGCCCAAAGACCTAGTGAGCGCCACGGCACCCCAACTGCAAATAAGATTGAAAATCCAATAGCACCTAAAACAATGGAGCTTCCCAAATCAGGCTGAATTAGTGCGAGGAAAACAAACATTGCCAAAATCAACATAACTGGGCGGATGCTCAACCTAATATCATTGAGGCGGTCTTTTCTAGAATGCATCAAAAATGAAAAATATATTACAAACGAAAACTTTACTAACTCAACTGGCTGAATCACAAATGCTCTAAGGTCAATCCAACGACGGGCGCCGTTAACGCTAGTTCCAAATTTGGGTATTAGCACCACGAGCATTAAAACAAAGGAAAGGATTAGAAGCGGTTTAGCAATCTTTCCCCAAACATGATATGGGATTCTAAGCGAAACGATAAACGCCACACACCCTAAGCCAAAAAACAGCAATTGTTTTCTAAACCAAAACCAGCTATTGCCAGTCGATTCAAAAGCAGTGTGTGAAGATGCTGAAAGTATCATAAACAAACCAAAAATTGCAATTACAAACACCGTTATAAACATCACCACAAACAGCCCTGACTTTTTGCCCGGCGGAGCTAATTTACTTCGTGGAGCCAATTTACTTCGTGGACTCAAACCATTTCTGTAATTTTTTCTAGAAAATAGCAAGAGCAACTTTGACAATCGCGACTTTATTAAATTTGGCTTTGATACTTGTGACCCTTTTGCCCTTCTATCTACGCTGCCTACAGGTTGTGCGCTACCATTTGTAGAATGTCGCGGCTTTCGCTTTAGTTTGGATAAATTCATTGAAAAAGCCCCCTTACTTCTGCCTTAAATTCGTCACCTCTTTGAATATAAGATTCATACCAATCATGAGATGATGCCCCTGGCGACAAAATAACTGAGCGAGCATTTTGCTTTTGGGCAAAATCTCTGGCTGCCAGCACTGCCTCTTTCATATCTTTGGCAACCACAGTTGGAGATGAAAAACTTTTTACAAGCTCACTGCCACACTCCCCTATGGCAACCAGTGCTACAACATTATCAAGTTGGTGAATGTCTAAAATTCTTTTTGTGTGATTTTTACCGCCAGCTATTAGCACTACCTTTTCCATTTTTGAAACCCCAGCTAGAACTGCTGCTGGGGTAGTAGCCTTTGAATCGTTAATCCATTCCACACCATCAATACTTGCAACTAGTTCCATTCGGTGAGGTAGCTCATTAAAATTTTGAAACGTTGACTGGATGCTTTCTTGGCTGGCCCCTGCCAAACTTGCAATTTCAAAAACGGCGCTTTTGTTCTTATCTTCAATGGAATCTCCTTCTACAAAGTAAGACCCACTACCTTTCTTGGGGCGATTCTTTAGCACAACAGAATCCATTGAGTTTGCCACCCAAAAATCTTTTTCAGAAATATGCTTCCAAATATTGGCTTTTGATTTTTCATAGGATTTGAGATTTTTGTGTTTGTTGAGATGGTTTGGGGAAAAATTTAGCCACGTTGAAATATTTGGGGCAAACTCTTTCACAAACCTAAGGGCAAAAGAAGATGCTTCTACCACGAACACATCTGCCTCTGGCTCTTCTAGAACTGCCTGACTAAAAGGCATTTCATTGTTGCCACACGAAACTGCTTTTATTCCTTCTGTGACTAGGGCATCTCTCACTAACTCAACCACAGTGGTTTTTCCATTTGTTCCCGTGACAGCAACAATTGAAGCACTTGAAAGCTGTGTTGCACTAAATGCAATATCTAGCTCTGAATAGAACTTCTTGCTGCTAGCCAGCTTAAAAATCTGATGAGAGTCAGAAATCCCTGGCGTAGGAATAATCACTGTGGCACCATCTATGAGCATTTTGTATGAAGCCTTTGAAGTATCTCCTTCAAAAAGGCTTATATCTAAATCATTACAGAAATTTCTTAGCTCATCTGTCATTACATCGTCTACTGCCATAACTTCTTCAACACCATCTTTTATAGCACCGCTTTTTAGCAATTTTGCCAAGCTACGATTTGTCTTGCCCATTCCTATGAGTAAATATTTTTGCGCCATCTTAATATTTTCCTATGTTGCAACCCTTGCCCAATCAGCATAAAAAATCGCTAGTGCCACAGCCACACATAAACCACCCAAAAGCCAAAAGCGAACAATGACTCTGGTTTCAGGCCATCCTTTCAACTCATAATGATGATGTATGGGCGCCATCTTAAAAATACGAATTCCTCTGGTTTTAAATCCAATCACCTGCAAGATGACCGACAGAGTTTCCAGCACAAACAAACCGCCAATGATAGGAAGTAATAAGTGGGTGTTTGTAGTTAATGCAAGTGTGGCAAGCCCAGTACCAAAGGCAAGCGATCCAGTATCGCCCATAAAAATTTGTGCAGGTGCTGCATTCCACCAAAGAAAGCCAGCCCCAGCTCCAAGCATGGCAGCTGCAATAACTGCTAAATCTAAGGCATGGTCAATCTGATAGAAATCTTGATTTCTAAATGCCCAAAAAGCAATGACCACAAATGCTCCAAACCCAAACACCGATGTTCCTGCTGCTAACCCATCAAGCCCATCTGTTAAATTCACGGCATTAGACGTAGAAAGAATAAGCAATATTCCCCACAACGCAAAAATCCACGGCCCTACCTCAAAGCTCCAAAAATTAAATCGTGTGAAGGTGATGCCTGTATGTACGTCGGTGAAATTAATTAGTAACGTAACAAACAAAACACCCACAGCGGTTAGCCCTAAAACCTTAGTGGTGACCGTAAGCCCGCGATTTCGCTCGTTTTTTATCTTTAAAATATCATCCAATAATCCCACTGCCCCACTTAAACAAATTGCCATCATCACTAAGAGACCTGTATAAGTAAAAATTCCACCATAAAGCGAGCTAACAACATAACCAGCTACAGCACCCGCAACGACAGCGATGCCTCCCATTGTTGGAGTGCCAGCTTTTTGAATGTGCCCTTGTGGGCCGTCTTCTTGAATGGGCTGCCCAATGTTTAGCCGTGTAAGAACAAGCATGAGAATTCGGGTTCCAGCTAATGACACTATTAGGGCGACCCCTGCTGCAATGAGAAGGCGAATCATTTATCAAGCAACTCCTTGACAACCTCGATATCACTGAATTCTATAATCCCATCTTTTGTGTGCTGAGTGTTCTCATGACCCTTTCCAGCTATTAAAACCACATCGCCTTTTTTAGCGATTGAAAGTGCTGCTTCAATTGCTTTTTTTCTGTCTGGCTCTGAGTGGAATTCTTTTTTTGAGATTCCTTTTGAAATATCTGAAATAATGTTTTTTGTTTCTTCGCTTCTTGAGTTGTCGCTTGTGAGAATAATTGTGTCAGCAAAATCATTTGCTACCTTGCCCATCTCGGGGCGCTTTTGCTTGTCACGTTCGCCCCCACAACCAAAAACCGTAATGATATTTTTTGTGCGCTTCATACCCCGAATAGATTTTAGGGAAGTTTCTAAAGCCTCTGGAGTATGGGCATAATCAACGACTACACTATGTCCGGCTACATTAGAGGCCACAATTTCAAAACGCCCGCTTAGAGATTTTAACTTTGTGAGCCTATTTATCCATTCATCCATATTACTTTCTAGGGCTTTTCCTTTAGTGCCTTCTTTTTGGCTAATAGTCATTAGTGTTTTAAGCGCTACCACAGCGTTAACCACATTATGTGACCCTGCTAAAGAAAGGGCACATTCCCGACTCTCCCACATAAACTTACTGCCCGTTTCATCTGAGCTTATAATTTCAAAATCATTTTTGCTAAATGGAATTGTTTCTTGCCCCTGCCTTGAAAAAGTGCGCTCGAGCTTTCTCCCCCATTTAGTATCTACATTTATAATCGCTAGCTTTGTTCGTTCCTGTGAAAATAGTTTTGCCTTCTCTTTGAAATAGTTTTTCATATTTTTGTGATAGTCCAGATGATCTTGGCTCAGGTTTAAAAAGAGAGAAACTGAAAAACATATTCCATCAACTCGGTGCTGTGAAAGTCCGTGTGAAGAAACTTCCATTGCCACAAGCTCAACTCCATCTTCTAAATACCCAGCTAACGTAGCTTGAAGCTCAGGTGAATTAGAGGTAGTAAGCGATGATTCACTAGAAAGTGTTCCAAGCGCTCGACTCTTTTTTGTGGAAAGTTCAGAAATTATTGTCGCCGTAGTTGTTTTTCCATTGGTGCCTGTTATTCCTATCACCTGTAAATCTCTTGACGGGTTCCCATAAAACTCACAAGCAAGCAAAGCCATAGCCTCACGCACATTTTCAACTTGGAAATATGGAATAGCTAGCCCGCCTTGCCAGTGTTTTTGAGAAGTTAAAGGTTTTTTCGAAACCACACATACAGCACCTTTTAAAATGGCATCTTCTAAAAAGTTATTTCCATCAAAGTGTTCACCCTCAATAGCACAAAAAATTTCGCCCCCCGTTAGCTGTCTCGTATCACAAGTTATCCCAGACACTAAAATAGCGCCTACCCGAACATCAATGGCTAATGCCGCTTTGAGCAAATCAGTCAAATCTACCTGCTTTAGCTTGCTATGTTGCATGTTTTATTTAGCCTGACTAATTCGAGTTAATGGAGAAGGAACAATCTGTAGGTATCCACCAGCATATGTCGCGAATTTTGAAAAGATGGGAACAGCAGTGGCGCTAGCATAGATTGAATTTTGTGGTTCTTCGATCACCACAATAATAG
>JAHRAM010000168.1 GCA_020027305.1 Acidimicrobiia bacterium
ACACTATTAACATTGATACACCTATAAGCATCCACAGATTTGACAAGTAGGTTTCACGTGGAGCAAGAATTTATATGGGTGTTAATCCAGAAAACAATGGCGACTATGAAGCAGAGGGCGGTCTTACATGGAGCCGTTATGGAATAAGTGAAATTCTTAACTACATTCAAAACCAAAGCATCAATTTAAATGGAGATGATGAAACACTACATAGGTCTGCTGTTTTAAGGTTTTCAAACTCCACCAATTTTGGTGCAAGAACTCAAAGCACTTTAACTAGTTTTAACAATGCCCCTCTTAACCCAACTGAAGTGCAGGGAACACAAGCAGGCTATGTAGCTGGTGGGGGATTTAGCGCTTCAAGAGGTGAAGCAAACTCCACATTGACTTATTATGCGCCGTATGCTGAGTTAAATTGTGAGTTTAGAGTTAAAGATGCAAATGCCTCAGACACTGACAAGATTACTCCAGAAGTAGAAGCATTCTTTAGAGCTTGTCAATCACTTGGTTCTTATTTTCAAACTCGCTTTAGCTATCACAAACCTATTGAAGTGAAAGATTTCACCATCGAGCACGCGGAATACAGCACCACAGCTATTCCTGATAATGAATTTTATGGGCACTGGCGAAAAGCGCTTGTAGATGATGCTACAAAACACCCATCTTTAATTAAATATGGTGATGCCAGTTATAAACCGCCTACTTATTTTCATATAAATACGAACAGGCACAATGGCTATTTTTATTGTGAAGCGAATCCTAAATCGCGTCAAGGGCATGGGGTTGAGCACGGATCATTACTTCCCATACGCGAATTTGGAAGCACTGTTAGCAACAGCGACTGTAACCGCCTAAATCAAGTCATTGGTGTTACATCTGCTCCAAATTCAATAACTTTTGAAAAAGTTTCAGAAATGTCGCAAAGCGAAAGAGAAATACAGAATGCCTCTGACCTTGGTTTCATCGGACACAAAGAAGGCCCCTATGATTTTTACCACTGCAAATGGCGTGCTCCATTTAAGGGCAACCCATTAGCGGAGTAGAACAAGATAAAACTCCAGATATTTTTGCTGAGCTATTGTTGACGGCGCTTTTTCTTTAGCGTTAATCGCTGGCTTATCAATATCTTTCTGCTTGCTATCACAATTGCTTTAATACAAAATATAACTGTTTCAATACAATATACAACAACTTAACATAACATCTATTTTAGGCGGTATATGCTAGTTCGCCATATTACGCTAGCCATGATTACCAAATAAAGGGGTCGTTCAAAATGGCTTTTTCCATTTTGCGCTGCTTGCGGGTCATTTTGCGAGCTCTTTTTGCTTGGTTGATCTTCATCTCTATGTAGCGTTTGTCATCCTCAGATATATCAACGAGTTCCAATAGCTCTTCAATTTTATTTTCCTTGAATTTTTTATGCAATGAAAATATTGCTTCTATAATGAAGCCTGGCAACATGTTCTCAATATTGCGAAATGACAATCGCACATGACGATTTTGGTTAAGTGCTTTCACAATTTCACTGAAGACTAATTTTCCGTCCGCATCATAAAGCAATTGAGTAGATTCAACTATCTCATCAATAAATATTTCAACAGGTGGCAGGTGTATTTTGCCGTTGTTAGATTTCCACTTTCCATTATTGGAATTACCAACTGGGTTTGGGGCGGTTCGGTTTTTGAATTTAAGCAAATTCATGGTTCTCTCCTTATAGTTTAGAGGGTTTATTTTAGAGAGATATTACACTTTACCTGTAACAATTTTATAACACTTTAATTTAACAACTCACACAATTTAGCAATCTAAGAAAATTTAGCGATTCAAAAGTTTCTTATTCTCAGTCAACACAAGAACACCCTTATCAGCAAAATCAGCATCATCAGTTAATACTGGGATACTTTCTCGCTTACAAGTTTCAACAATAACCTGGTCATTGAAATCAGAATTTCCTTTTTCAAACTCGTCAAGAAGCGACTCTACATTCTGTGAATTAAATTCGCTTTGAATGACTTTGGTTTGAGATATGATTGTTCGTGCAGCGTCCGCAGCTTCTTTCGCAACCGTTTTAAATGCTTGAGTGGTTCTAAAATTTTTAAAATTTTGATTAGGTAGCTTGTACTGGTTGGCAAGAATCCTGACATAACGATTTAGGAATTCAGAAATGACTACAAAGTCGATAAGAATCTTGATATTTGCCTCTTGAATATTCTTTATGGCACGGTTATATAGGTCTCGCCTTTAGATCGGAAGAGCACACGTCTGAACTCCAGTC
>JAHRAM010000191.1 GCA_020027305.1 Acidimicrobiia bacterium
ATATTATGAAGTACTGGTAACTTCGTATAGTGAACCAAGTTTTCGGGAGGCTGACAATAAGAGTTATTCATTTTCAAAAATTTTTACATTATATCTATATATAGCAATTTAGAATATTTGTTGCTATTTTAGTTTCAATTTTATTTAAGATTTAATTTATTATTATCAAAGCTATGCTAAAGAGCTTTGACTGGTTCAAAAATTCATCGGTATTTTGTTGTTACAAGACTAGACAAGCCGAATGTAAAATAGTTACCAATTCAGCACTAATAACAACAAACGTGCAAAATAAATTAAATTAAATTTCGCAATAGATCAAAGAAAGACTAATGACAATATGACGAAAATAGACTTTGAAGATATGTTGCTATATCAAACAGTGAAA
Organism: Acidimicrobiia bacterium; assembly: GCA_020027305.1. GTDB lineage: Bacteria > Actinomycetota > Acidimicrobiia > Acidimicrobiales > Hopanoidiivorantaceae > JAHRAM01. The sequence continues at coordinate 386 of JAHRAM010000191.1, forward strand.
TTTGGTTAGTTGCTATAAAGATTTCTACAATATGTATATGGTTTACTATTTTGCCTATGGGTCCAATCTTCACCCACTTAGGCTAAGTGAAAGAGTTTCCTCATCGCCAATAGGGGTAACCTCTCTACAAGGCTACAGACTGACATTTCATAAGATAAGCAGTGATGGGTCGGGCAAGTGCAATATAACTAAAACTACTTCCAATAATGATATCGTATATGGCGTCATTTATAAATTGAGCAGATCACAAAAAGCTACCTTGGACAAAATAGAAGGTGTGGGCAACGGCTACAACTGTAAAAAGGTTGCCCTAGAATTCCGTGGAATAACATATAAATGCCTTGTATATATTGCAGTCCCTAAAAGCATTGATAAAGGTGTGCGCCCATACCATTGGTACAAACAGCTGGTATTAATGGGGGGCAATTATTGGGAATTCCCCGAACCCTATATCTCCTCTATAAAACAAAATAAATCTATTGCTGATTTAGATATCAAGCGAAGAAATAAGAATAAAAAACTTATCAACAAAATACTTTCCTATGAAAGATTGGGGCGATAGGGGCCCCTCTTAAAAAATTTAATTATTCTATCAAAAAATATTCTTTAAATTTAGTTTTATGCCCGCAATAGTTTTACCCTAACCATTTAATAAAATACAAAATAGAATATACCACAACAATAATTACGGTTAATAGAATTGCAACAGTCGATTCAGCACGGGAACCTGATTTTGGAAACTTTATGCTAGCAGGCTCTATTTTTTGATTGTGCTGCTCTGATGTTTCGTTTCCTTGCTTTAACTCAGTCCACTGACCTCCTCCTACAATAATGGCTTCTGTTCTGCCATGATATAAGTCAAGAAGGTGAAAACATAGATAAGTAAAAATTGTTCCAAATAGAAAAGCAAATATATCAAACATAGCTAAAGCCAATTCTGAGGTTGAACTAGGCTTCAATGCTATTGTAAGGCTCACAAGAAATAATGCAAGCAAATTAATTACTACTACCGTAACTATCCCGCGCCCACGTTGCTTGCTATAACTGTAGGCAAGAGTATTTAATTTAATAATTGTATTATCTATATACCTTATACTTTCACCTGATATTTGAGGTTCTTCTCGTTTGGCATTTAATTTTTTTATGATTTCAGCATAATCTTCTTCAATTCTTTTTACATCAGTCGCTTCCTTCAAATCGTTCAAAGAATCCAAAATTTCTATATCTTTAGGAAAACAAACTTTTAATCGCTGAAGCAGGGAAAAAATGATTCCTTCCTCACGATTCGTACGCTCTTGAATAGCATTGATTTCAAAAGTAAGTAACAGTGCAAAAATCGTAGCACCTGCCGCTACAAACGCATAATAATCCCCCACCTGCAGGTCAAGTCTTTCTATGTTATCGCTCCACCAGTCCAAATTATCTCGAAAAAATACTATGACTCCAAAAACTTGTAAGGCTATAACCAATGAAGTGAGTCCAAACCTCTTTTCCTCGTGTTTAAAGTTGATTATTGTATTCAATGACACTACTCCAAACAGCCCAGCAATAAACCAAGCCCAATTCAATGAGAGGATATCAGATATTTGATTAATCGATTTGAAGAGTGAGTTGCGGAATGGATACAGTATCAACAAAAAAACTACCGCAAAAACTGGTGTTGAGTATCTAACGGCATGTACTCGTAAATCTTTGCCAACAAAACTGCCTCGCGCACTAAACAAAAGTCCGAAAAATGATAATGAACCACCTAATATTAAAGTAAGAATTGCCCCTCTTAAACTAACTGAACCGTTTAAATCTTGAAAAACATTTAGGACTCTTAGAATCCCGAAGCCAATAAATCCAATAAGGGCTGCTGTAAATGAATTGGTCAAATTCAGAAACATACGAATGCCTAATTTCTTTTTTTCTCTTGCAATGTCTTCCAAATTAGAAAAATGACTTTGAGCAATTCTTGTTGCTTGATTCAAAAGCCCACTATTTTGCAAAATTAGAACTAAAACAATGGCAAGCAGTAAAAGTCCAAAAATATATTCTCCATCAAAAGAGACTGCACTTACACTGTTAACAGTATTAGAAAGAACGATTAAGGTGGTCGCTCCAAATGTTAGAATCGTAAGGATAAATGTACGCCTACTAAAAGAGTGTTCACTATTTGAAGTTCTTGAAAAAATAATTATAAAAAATATTGGCCACATTTCAAAAAACACAGCGGCAACTGTAGGGTGAATATATTTTAATGACCATGCGAACAAGAGAAAACGGGCATTCCTAACAAGAATTAGTATTGAGCGGCTATTGAAGATATTAAAGATAGATGGTATTTTTGGGTTAGACCTTGAATCACCCCAAATGGGTTTAAACCTAAGATGTTCATTAAGGATTTTTTGCCTCATTGGTAAACGTAATAAATCCCTGTGTCTTGCCCAAAGATAAATTATACTTATGCAAACGTTGCCCAAATTCCAAAACCCAACAAATAGAAAAGGATTGGCAACACCACCTGAAATAAGAGTTGCTGCTGGAATCGCTCCAAAAATTGCACTTGAAATTAAGATGTCAAACAATCCTCGATAATTAGAATTTGTTTGATTTGTTGAAATAGGCATAAATTAGAAATTAAAAATAACGAACAATTGCTTTACACTCTCTATATTATAACCATAAGATTATTTGCCAAGACTATAGGGTGGGATTGACCATCTATTAACCTAGTTAAAGTTTCATTTTTCTTGCTCATATTTTTTGAGGTAGTGCACTTTTAAATAGAGTCACACAAAGCAATTAAAAATATAGCTTTTAACAATTGTTGCCTAATACAAAAACAGTATTTTTGTTATCTGTATTTTTGCTTTCAACCGTTTTCCTATCAATAACAAAAACTTAGACATTAATCGTTAATTTTTCTTAACTCGGTTTTTTGCCACAAAAGAGCTTTACTTGCAAAGATGCTTATATTCGCTATACAATTCTCAATATGCTTTGGGGGAGGTGCCTATACATTACTCCCCTTTTTTCTATTTTTGCTATCCCTATTACTCAAATGTAAAAATTGGGGAAAAGTGCAATTTGTGGGGTGGGGATTTTATGCTGTGGCTTTTTGGGTTGATTGATTGGCGGTGTTAAAATTTGCTGAGATGTCATCAGCAGAAACTAGTTCTTCAAATAATACAACAGCCCCCATCGACACCATTATTGTTGTAGATGTGCAAAAAGGTTTTTTGACAAATTCTGCAGCAAAAGAGCTTCCACAAAAAATTAAAGATTTCCTTGATGCCAATTCGTTTACACACAAAATTTTTACTCGCTTCATTAACCCTGGCCCTTCTGGCCCGTATGAGCAAATTCTTGATTGGAGCAGGTTAAGCGGTGGTGAGGAAATTGAAATTGCTGAGGAGTTGGAAGACTACCCTACATTGACCATTGATAAAAATGCCTACACTCCATTTATGGAAAATACGCTTGGCGATTTTTTGAATGATAACAACATTCGCCAAGCCCTCGTCTGTGGAATTGATACCGATGCTTGCGTGCTACAAACAGCTATTGGTCTTTTTGAGCGAAACATCCACCCCATTGTATTGTCTGATTTATGTGTGAATCATGTCGACCAAAAATATCACGATGCCGCGCTTTTGATTCTTGGTTATCTCATTGGCGAGGAAAACGTTCGAGAATCTAACTCCGCTGTGTGAGAAATCTAACAATAATACTTTTCAATGAAAATTGACTCTAACCTCCTAACAAAACTTTAGATGGCAAAAGTAAACGAAATCTATCGGGTTTCTATCATTCCTTTTTATTTGGGAAATCGTATTAACAAACTTTTTCCCACCAAAAAGAGGGGGGGACAAAAAAGACAAACCAAGCTGTCTGAGCTAAAAACCGCTGGTTTTAATTTGGTGGATGAAAATTATGTGGTCGCAAACAAATTGAATATCTTAAAGTACGCTCATCTACTTGAGGTTGAAAATGATATTTTCCACTATGATGCCACTGGCATTGAATTCAACCTCTATATTACAAAATCAGGTTTTGGGATTATCCAGTATGAAGAACGCCAAGAATTTGAAGGCGACTTCTTAAATTTGGAAGCTACCGCGAACTTAGTTGAAAGGCGACGAGAATTCCATCGCTCTATATGCGCTACAAATTCCAAACACGAAATTATTGCCACTGCAAAACAATTTACAAAAATACTTGCAGCGGGTAAGCACCCCAAGCTAGCCAATTATGTGTTCTCATATTTTGCCTTTTCCTTAAATGAAGAGCTTCCCAAAATAGATGTTACTTGGCTAAAAAATCAACCAAGTAAAGATTTTCAAAAGTATGTTTGGGCTCTGCTTCACCCATCACGCTTTTCTGGCAACACAAAAGAAATGATTGAGAACTTTCAACTAACTGATGATGACTTTATGCAATTGGAAAAGGGCGACATCGACCCAAAAATTAACGTGCTTGGATTGGCGTCTTGGTCAAGCCTATTAATTTTTGCTCCTAGGGAAAGTGAAGGTGCTACTAATTTTCGTGACATTCTTGCGCTTTATGAGTCTATGGAAGTTCGCACACAGCTTGCTTGGTCAATCGCACATATGATTGAAAAAGACTGTCAAGAAGAACTCAACTTAGACCGTGAAACAGGAGTTCTAGATAGCCACCGCAAGAGTCTCAGCCTGCTCACCAATTTCTCAGAGATTCCAAATGCTGATGTTAGTGGCCGAGATAGGAAAATTTGGGATGGGTTGCGAGAAACAAGTTCGCTAGAGCTACAAATAAACTCTGCAAAAGAAGTTTATGAATTGCTTGACGATAGAGAAAAAGGGAAAGCGGGAAAGAACGCAGAAAGAAACCAATTTTGGTTTGCTGCAACTGCAGCTGTATTTACTCTAGTGAGTGTATTTTACGGCCTTCCACTTGTACATGGGCTAAGCCAATGGTGGCTATTTCTGCTGTTACCCTTCATTTTGCTCCTTCCAATTATTAGCAAACGTAGCAGGAGACTATTTCAGAGAATTGAAAAGTGGCTCTATAGAAAAGAAAATAGATGAAGCGAAACAAATTTCAAATCTTTAGCAGGAATTTTGTGGGGCTAGTAGCCTGAACTTCCGCTGCTGTGTTCTCCCCCGCTTCCTTCTGAACTTTCGCCGCTACCGCCTTCAGATCCTTCACTTCCGCTACTACCCTCATTGCTACTACCTTCAGATCTTTCACTACCGCCTCCTTCATTGCCGTGGCTACCTTCGGCGTTTTCACCACCATCACTTCCTTCACCGCCAGAGCTACCGCCTTCGGAATTGCCAACTTCTACATGGGGAGACCAGCCATCAAAGTTGCTTACTTGGGAAGCTGGGAGCCTAACGGAAAGTGATTGTCTAGGGGCAATATCAGTTGGAGTGGTGGGACCAAGCTCGGCTACAATATTTCCTGACTGGCCGTCTGTTAGATGAACCTCAACCCTTGCTCGTGTTAGGGTTTGATTTGTTGTGTTGAACACTGTTCCAATAAAAGCATTTTGTGCTTGGTCATATCTCATCTCTAATCTGGCGCCATTTTTTGTGACATCATATATTGCTGTTAGAGCCAGCTGATTTCCGCCTTCTTCCGAGCCAGACTTTGCCACATTTCCTGTGCAAAGTGTTACTTCAGGGTGAATCTGCCATCCTTGAAAACTCGGTGTTCCGCTGGGAACAGCAAGACTAAAATCTTTCTTTTGGTTTGCCTGAAAAGTGCCGACATTTGAAGGTCCCAGCTCTTTAACGGTTCTGGTGCTCTGGGTGGTGCCTTGCTTGAGGTTGAACTCTAGAAGCACACCGCACAGAGACTCGGTGAGGGTATTGGTCAAAACACCTGAAAAGGTTCCACCGTTTTGGTCGTATTCCAAAAATACTCCTAACCCGTTGATTATTCCTTCCCAAGATTTCTGGCTCAACGGGATGACAGGGCTTGCTGCCACATCGCCTCCGCTAGGATTATGCCCAGAACCTGTGATGTTTGGAATGGAACCTTCTGAGCTACCTTCGCTTCCGCCTTCATTGCCGTGGTTTTCACCACCATCACCGCCGCTGTTACCACCATGTTCTCCATTGCTTTCGCTGTCTAAGGTACTATTTCCTTCGCGACCTTCTGAACCCTCAGAGCTATTTTCGCTGCCTTCATTGCTTTCATTGTTTGCAACTTCACCTGAGCCTTCACGCCTGTCATGTTCTTCTTCGGTTCTCACCGAACCAGTATGATTGCAAGCTGCTGCAACAATACCAAGCGACCCAACAACTGCTAGCAGAAAAAAGGCAGCTCTTTTAAACAGACTTTTCTTAACTGTGTGGCTTGTTATGGCGTTGTTTTTTGTGTCGCTGCTTGTTATGGCGTTTGCTGTATCGTTTGCTATGTCATTGTTTGCCATATTATTGCCTGCCATATTTATTTTATTGCCTTTTCCTTCTTGTTGATTAATTTTTTGTTTGGTATTATTTGTTTTATTTTGTATAAGCATTTTGCTTCTTTCTTCCTCTTTTATCTTTCTGTTATCTTTCCGTTGGTGGAACTTACAATAATTAAATCGACTTACACCAAATAGTATGTCTCGCCCATATAAGAGCAACATAACCCAAATTTAAACCCAATGTAAGCTACAAATAAATTTTAGATAAGTAGAACAACGAGCTATTTGACATGATTGTGTATTGCTTGGGAAAAGCTCAATTCCTACAAAACCACAAAAATTACTTTTGCGAATTCCCCTCAAGCACTTTTTTACCTTTATCGGTTAAGCGATATTTTTGATTTTCATTAGTCGGCTGGTCAGGTATTGTCATCTCAATTAAGTCCAATTCAAGTGCTGGCTTGAGATATTTTTTTCGAAAGTTTTCTCTATCTTTTAGCTTTAGTATTTCTTGAATTTCTTCTCTGCTCATTTCGCTTTTAATAATGGACAGCATCTTTAGTGCTTGCGGGGTGCTTGCGGGGTGCTTGCGGGGTGCTTTCTAAAATTGACCGAAATATAGTAATAACAAAGCCATTTTCCTTGGATAATTCTGGCTCATTCAAACCAGCTCCTACGCACATTTCAATCATATTCTTGATTCCAGTTCCAAATTTCTCAATATATTTAAGCTGATAAAGAACTTCTGCAAGCGTGGGATTGTGTGGTTTGGAAGAATCGCCCTTCCTCAAATCTATAAGCGATGGAACTGCTGCGGCGAAAGCAGGATTAGCAACCTCAAATCTATCTGAAAATATACGAACCTCTACGCTTTCATTGCTACCATAGTTCCTATGAACAATAGCGTTAACAATCGCCTCACGAAAAACCTGTTCAGGAATTTCATATTCACGAGGTGTTTTTGCAGTATTGTCTGCCCTACCAACCCTCCGCCTTAGATTTTTTCTGACAAAAGCAACCGCTTGGTCTATAAGCGACCATACATTCCCTTTGTATATATCATGATCAAAAATTTCAGCGGCTTTAGTCTTGCCTTCAAATGCCATGCATTTGACCTCTGATGGCAATAAATCAAGTTGAGGATCTTTGCCAAAAGTAAAAATTGCAGAGCGACGTAAATTGCCATCTTTTAACATTTTCAAGCTTGTCAAAGTTCCTCTAATATCATGCTCAGAAAATGTAGTGTTTCGCAAAGAATTGGCATTAGCAGCAAACTCCTTCACGAGATTAGTATCAATATCTTTGATATTATTTTCATCAACAAACTGCTCAAGATATGATTCATCCTCATAGACTTTCTTAGCTTTCATGTACGCTACAAGGCTCTCTTTGACATGCCCAATGAGTTCGTCAAGGGTTTTAAAACTTTTACGAACAACTTGACTATTAGCCTTTTTTATCAGTTTCCGCATTTTTATATCTCTTGAAGATTTAGGCATTTCCTTTAGATATATAAGCCGATGCTTTCCAGCCTTTGTCGCCCTGTCAAATTCAGCCTCTGTTGGGGATACTCCTTTGTTTACTTCCCCATATTCTTTTCCAAACAAGCCAATATATATTTCTGATTGGTCAACCTCCTTAAGATATACCTCTTTGGCAGTTTTATCTGTCGCGTGCTTACTCTCAAAAAGGAAAACTTCAAAAAACTGAGATAGAAGCAAATCTTGCGTTATTGCTTCCCTCAGTGCTTTACGCTCATCAATAAACTCGCTTTGAACGCTACTCACAAACAGACGAATCATATTTAAATTTTAGCATTAGCGATATGTGCAACGTTCCGACTATTGTTTTGCTATGACAACCATATATTTACCACACCAACCACTTAATGCAAAGCAGTGTAGTAAATCCACATAACATTGCAGCAACAAGGAATGTAGCTATACGACTTTCATGACGGCCAACCAAGGCGCTAGATACAACTCTGGGCTTTCCATTTTCCAATTCAAAAAATTCTTTTCTGCGGTCAGTCTTTAAATCAAAAAGATGAAAAACTAAATAAGAAATAGCACTCGGCATCAAAATTGAAAAGGTGTCTATACTGACTGCTGTGAGGTCAGCAATCTTGCTTGGTCGTAAAAAAAGAGAAAGTCCTATTGTAAAAAGAGCAAGAATAAGAGTAATCAGTGATTCAGAAATGCTAACCCCATACAACTTGCTCCGTACTAAAGCATTGACTTTAACTTCAGGGTGCTTGTCATCTTCTATTGAATCATAGCCGCTGGTGCTACTCCCCTTTTCAACACTACTTATTAGATTATTGTAATACTTAGGTATGTCTTCAGGGTCAGCAACCCTATCCAACTCTTCAAGATTTTTTAGACTATTTTTGTCTCCCCTCTTATAAAAAAGATTTGCCAAGTAGAAGACTGATTCTTCTTCTTGGGTTGTGCGAGTTTCAACACGACTAATTTCAAATGCAATAATAAGTGCAAATACAGTTGCGATAACCCCGACGAAAGCAAAATATTCAAAATTGCTAACTGTAAAGGTTGATATCTTACTTTGCCATTGCTCCCAATAGTCTCTATAAAGTACAGCCGCCGCAAAAACCCATAGCGAGATGACGAGAGAAGATAGCCCAAATTTACCCTGCTGTTCCTTAAACAGAGCAATCAAATTCATAGCAGAAATTCCAATAATGCCTATAACGAAAGATGTCCATGCCGTGTTTTCAAACAATCCAATTTCTGAAGCCGACGTCAAAGTGCCAACAAAGTGTGGGCGAAAAATAAAAAATAAAACTAGTGCAATCCCTAATGTGAGGGTGGAAGAGTTCACAAACCTAGCTCCAATACCATACTTTTCATAGCTACGAGATTCTCTGTATGTATGGGCATCTATTTCCAGGTCTGAATCTTCAGACGAATACCAAAATTTATTTTCACTTTTCTTGAAGCATGCATTTGCAAGAGTGCGAAAATTCGTTGCCAACAAATATAGTGCACCTGAGACAACAGCTAAAACATATCCCCAAAGTGACAAATTGCTAATCACGCCACTGAAAGTATTTTGGGCTTGAAATATAAAGCCAAGCGCAAAAAGAATGATTGCATATATCATGGCGACCAAGAGCCTTGAAAAATCGCGCTCCACTCTTTGCCCTTTAGTTAAATCAGTATTATTGTCCTTTGCTTCATACCTTCTTCGGTGGACTACAAATTGTGCCTGCAAAAGAACTGCTAGGAAAAGCAATATGAGCCCGATTCCTACACTGAGATTAAAAGCACTTAAATCAAATAAGTGGTTTCTAATACGTATTGCAGAAAATGTCAATATGCATAAAGAAATCAAGGTTATTAAATATGCTACAAATTTCGAAATTCGCTCAGACGTATTTTTCTTTGTGGGTGGATTCAGGAAAAATTGAAAAATTACTTCCCAGCTAACATAGACAGTAATAACCAAAATAGCTGGCAACCAAATTAGCGACAAGGTCAATAAAAGAACATGTAGTAAATAAAACGGTGCCAAAAATGAACGATAACCATTGAGATTTAATCTGTTATATTCTTTTCCTTTAGTTGCGGGATTCTCCCCTAGAAAAAATACATTAAGTAGTCTGCCAATTTCTTTAAGATCGAAGTATTTATAATACTCTTTTCTATGCTTTGCTAGATGTATCGCACTAGCTAAAATGTAGCCAAGCAACCATAATGCAGCATAAAGAAGTGAATTTTTGTAGCCGCCAGAAAACAATGCAATTATAGGCACGGAAGCCAAAAATAGACGTTGTATCAATCCATAGACAACCCCCTTGTGGGCATGCTGTCTACTTTCTTTGCTTTGTATAATTACTTCTTTGGCTTTGCTATTTTCGGTTGTCATCATATTATTTATCCACACAAATCACCAGACCTGTCCAAGACTGTGGTTGGGCTCCCAGTTCTTTACCATCGTCAACGCTCCAGTGCTCCGCAAAATTGGATGATGTTGCTCCCCTCACAAGACCCTTGGACATAGCTTTACTAGTTTCGACGCCTTCAAACATTTTATAAAAAAGATATGTGAGTTGAGGCCAAACACTTCCCCGCCAATATGTATCAGTAGAAAAGCTTGGCTCGGCTCGGTGAACAAAACTGGGGCCGTAATCACCACCAAATGCTGACTTGTCTGTAATTAATTGTGCTATCAAATCATGGTGCTTGGGAGATACTAGACCGACCAATAGAGGGTCAATGGTTCGGGTTGTTCTTGAACTTGTCTTTTCAGAAATAGTGCCTTTTTTAATTTTGACGCCTTTTTCAGCATCATTGCCTTTTTTGGTGTTGATGCCTTTTTCAATATCGGCGTCTTTTTCAACTTGGGTTGGGCTTTTTGGGTCGCTCCATGATTGCAATTCTTCGTCAAAACAATTTTCTAGCGCCTCAACAATTTCTTCAGCTTTTTCTGTAAGTTGAGTTTTTCCCGTCAAACTTTCTAATTCAAAAATATTAAAGGCCACTAGGGCATTGAAGCCGACCGATAAAACAGGGAACTCAGGATTGAAAATCGCTGAATCCTTTTTTGAAAACTGAATGGAGTCAACCAAATCAATTTTTCTCTGCCACCATCGCTCCTTATCAAACTCTCCCTCTAAGTAATCCCCCCACCTTGGGCTGTCATCCATTCCAGATTCCCACGGGTGAACAAGATATATCAACCCACCTTCTCGCTTTCGGTGTTTAACAAAAAACTCAAGCCCTAATTGAGCTTTTTCAATTAAATGTTTTGGGACTTCTACCCCTTTTTTGTGAAGCTCAGCTAAAACATGCCCATACATTGGGGGCTGACTCAAGCAAGAGCCATGCGGCCTGCCGTGCCACCATTCCCACCAATCGGTTCCCTCATATTGTGGGTTGTCAACACTACTCATATGGGAAACAAAGCCCTCTTCGTTTTGAGTTCCGAGGGCATTTTCTAATTCCAGCAAAGCCTTTTCAGGTTCACCTAGTTCTGCCCAGATTAAACTATGAAAGCAAGAATCCCAGAGCCAAAGCCAAGGATAGGTGTCGGGATTAGGAACTGTATAGCCCGCTGGCTGCCAAGCTTGTTCCATAAAACCCCTGACTGTTTTGCGAATTTCTGATTCGCTTATTTCAGGGGTCATCTCAGTGCTTCCCTCTTGCTTCTCACATTACTTTTTGGGGGCACCTAACAGCAAGCATATGAAAATTTTAGTGCTTAGTGAAAATTAGCAAAATGTGAAACTCCCTCAAAAGAAAAGGGTTGTGTGGTTAAGGGGGCTATTTTTCTAAGTGTCCTTGATTGATTCTTTGCCTTTGTCAGTGAGGCGATATTTTTGGTCTTCGTGGTTTGGCTGTTCGGGGATTGTCATTTCGATTAACCCAGCCTCAAGTGCTGGCTTAATATACTTTTTGAGAAAATTTGCACGATTTTTTAGCCCCAACCTTTTCTGAATTGACCCCGAACTCATCTCACCTTTACTAATTGTATCAATTAGCTTTTTTACTTGTATAGATAGGTTGTGTGGAGGTTGTGTGGGGGTTATGTGGTGGTTATGTGGGGGTTGTATTGGGACATTACCGTTACTTGCAAGGTGCTTGCGCCAAACCTTGAGAACAAAGCCATCACGTTCATAAGATATCTCTGGTTCATCTAAGCCAGCTTCATGGCAAGCTTCAAATATTCCTGGTATGCCCGTGCCATGTTCTTCAACATAGCCCATTTTGCTTAATATGCTTACCAGTGTTGGATTGTATGGCTTAGAATTTCCACCTCGCAAGGAATCCAAGTCAGGAACAGCGCTCCTCAGAGCGGGATTAAAAACCTCTAAGCGATCGTGAAATATCATTACCTCAACGCTTGCATTGCTTTCATAGTCACGATGGGCCACAGCATTGACAATCGCCTCTTTTATCACTGCCTCCGGGATTTCTGGAATTTCAGGTGCTCGCATGCTTTTATCTCGAGTGCCTGTACCGACCCTAATGTTCTTTTTGACGAAACTAAGTGATTCCTCAATGAGATCCCCAAGATTGCCAACGATATTGTCATCATCAATTGTGGGGCGTACTTTTTTCAACCCTGAATAAGCCATACATTTCACCTTTGCAGAAAGCAACTCTGTGGGAAAGCCATTTTTTAAAGTGCCAAAAGCTAGGATTGCCACTCGACGTATTTGATTGTCACCGAATAGCTTGAAGCTGCTAAGTATTTTCTCAATTTTGTCTTTTTCTGCAAGGGCGAAGTCTCTCTTTGATTTTTCTGGGAGTTCTCGCACGAACTTCTGTACAAGGTCTGGGTCAAGATGGGTAATGGTTACATCTGATGAATACTGCTCAATATATGGCTCAGTTGATTTCAGTTTCCGCTCTCCAAAATAATCACCCAAACTTTGCTTTAGTTTATGAATAAGCTCTGTTCCATCGCTGAATTCTTGGGTTTTTACTACTTTCTGTGCTTTTTTAATTAAACGTTTCATTTTTACATCTCTCGTTTTACTGTCAATCCGCTTCACATAAACTAAACGATACATACCTTGCTTAGAAGCTAGGTCAAATTCATCTTCGGTTGGGGATTTCCTTTTGTCGGAATGGCTACCATATTTCTCTCCAAATAGCCCAACATAAATATCGGAATTTTTGACTTCATCTTTAAACACATCTATTGGGGGTTTATTATCTGCGGGGTTCTCTTCAAAGATGAATACTTCAAAGAAAGAGCCAAGGAAGCCATCTTTCATGATTGCTTCTTTTATTTCTTTACGCTCCTTTGAAAATTCCTCTTGAACACTGCTGACAAAAATCTTGACTGGCTGAGACATAAAATTAATTTTAGTGCTCTATCTAAGTGGATTGTAAAAATATATCAAAAAGAGAATCTATCTTAATTTTGCAACGTATCCTTCAAAAATCTATGAAATAGATTTGCAGATTGGCAAAACTACATATAACAATTACAAAACAGGCAGGGTTTGGGAGCGGGTCATTCCCCAGCTGGGGATGACGCAGCTGTGTTTGCCTGCTCCGCCCACAACTATGATGCGGATGTTGTCAGGGGTAGCTGTTATTGGTAGAAGCTCATCGTCGTCTGCTTTTTCCATCCAATCTTCCCACACTCGCAACTGAAAGGCTTGACGGAACTCTTTGGCTGGGCGGCGTGCCTTCTGCCATAAATATTCTTGCACTTGTTGCCTGCCCCAACCTGCGCCTGAAATGGTCTGAGCATGCTCAGGGCACAAGCACACAAAAAACTCGCCTTGTGCAATGCAGGCGTTGTTGCACCCCAAAGTTGCCATCACCGAAGCTGCTTTATCAAGTATTCCTTCTGGGGTATCGCTTTCCATGTCGTGAAAGTTGTGCGGGTTCTCACCGAAGAAAACCGTGACCGCACTTTCAGCTTCTATCCCTACGCTGGTAGCATAACCCTCCCACGGGCTTTCGGCTTCGTTTTCTGCAACACAATATGTATATTTAGATGGCTGCCCTTGTGTGGAAGCATCCTCATCGTTTGCCCCTGCAATGTGTAAAAGCACAAATCGAATTGCTCGCCCTAGTGTAGCGTTGGAAATATTTCCCGGCCCGAAAGCACCTTTGCCTGAGTTGAACCCTAACTCTTCCACCGCCTTGCCATGCACAATCACCAATGGAGCTGTGGGATGAGTGGTGGCATTAACCCCCATAAGGTTGACCCCTTCCCTTGACATTGCTCTAACAGCTGTCACCAAAACAGGCATCAGTTCTGGCTGGCACCCCGCCATCACGGCATTCGCCGCCAACGCCAGCACAGATGCCTCGCCATTTCTGGGGGGCAGCACCGCCAGCACTTCATCGGGAGCTAAATCTGGCACCGCCAAAAGAGCAGCCTCTACGAGCTCAGGCGTTGGTAGCACTACAGGAAGCCCATCACCCCATCCGTGCCGTTCTAACAATTTGCGCCCATCAATAATGTCGCTGGTGGCATCATTTAAATTAGTGGCATCATTTAAATTGCCACCCTCAAAAACATTGCCAACATCTACGAGCTGGCGCTTTAGAAAATCTTTTACTCCCGACATGTTTTTTGCTTCAAGGTATTTTTATATGCGACTTTTTTGTGCATTTTAGTTTCGTTTTATGTTCGCCATGTTTCTAGTTCACGGTATTTTTATATTCGGCTTCTTTGTGCATTTTGGTTTCGTTTTATGTTCGCCATGTTTTTTGGTTCAAGGTATTTTTATATGCGACTTTTTTGTGCATTTTAGTTTCGTTTTATGTTCGCCATGTTTCTAGCGCAATATAATTTTATGCTGGTCATAGTTTTTGTTTCCATCGTTGTTGTTGTTGTCATTATTGTCGCCAGCAAGTTGCTGCCAAGAAATTTTCAGGTTATTGCTGGTCGCACCCGAGACAAAAATGCTCCTGCGTCTGCCAAAATTAGCTGCCCTGTTATACATCTAGCTAAATCGCTAGTTAGGAATACCGCCAACCTACCCAACTCTTCTGGCATCGTTTCCATCTTGAGCGGCGTGGATTCCACAAAATCTCTATAGTGCTTTTCGCTATACACCTCTTTCACCTTTTCTGTTAGGGTCGTGCCTGGAGCAATAGCGTTCACCCTTATTCCATGCTCGCCCAGCTCCATCGCCAATGTTTGGGTGAGATGGTTGATGCCAGCTTTGGCAGCTCCATAACCAGCTAACCCAATTGCTGGCCGAGTGGTTTCACCCGAACTTACATTTAAGATGGCTTTGTGCTGTGGTTCTTTTTGGCTATCTATGAGATTGTCGTCTTTTTCTTTTTTGTTTTTGTTTCCGCCTTCTTTTTCTTTTTCCACCGCTTTATTTTTTGCGCTATTTTTGACACTATCTTTTACACTATTTTTTACTTTATCTTTTGCGCTATCTTTACTTCCGCCTATTGCAACCATCAGTTTTGCCTCTGCCTGACAGGCAACTGCCGTCAAAACCAAGTTCTGCTCAACTACGTCTCGAATCTGTGTTGGTGTCATATCTAACCACGCAGCACTGCCCTCGCTTCCCAGCATTCCAATATTATTTATCGCAAAATCTAGGCCGCCCA
>JAHRAM010000192.1 GCA_020027305.1 Acidimicrobiia bacterium
GCAACTTAAAATCATATTTGCCTTCTATAAATTCATCTTTAGAAGGATGGTCGCTTTCAACCACACTAAAATGTTTTCCATTATAATTTGTGTCAAACAACACATAGTCAATCTGGGAACGGAAATCACCGATGCTCTTATCAAAGAGCGTTTTATCAATTTCTAGGCGCGCAAGTATTGTCGGGCTGACATAGTCAACTATTTCAATTTTTGCATTCTTTTCTTTTTTAGAAATCTTTACATCTGCTTCAGCTGGTTTATCTACAACTACGCCATCTTGTTGTATGTCTCGAATTGTAATCTTATTAATTGGAGTTTTTTCTTTCTCAAGCATTTGAATAACCCCAACTTCCACCCCGCTACAAAATACATCGATACCCCTTGTTTCATCAGGGCGATTACCATTAATCTCATTTTTTATAAGCTCAATATCTAAAAGTGTTAATGGTTTGTCTAAATCAATAATTTTCGCCAAGCTACCATTGGTCGTTCCATCAAAGAACAATTCAGAACGATTTATTTGTATTCCATATTTTGAAATAACTATTTTCTTTAGTTCGTCTTGTTTTGCGTGGCTGTAGTTGTTTATACAGTAGCGAATAATGCCTGACTTGTTGTTATTACTGTCGCCCTTATTGCTTTTATTGTTTTTGCTACCCCCATTTTCCTTGTCTGTGCTTTTTTTAGTATTGCTTTTATTGTTATTACTTTCTTTTCCGTTACTTTCTTTTTGTATTTTCTCAAGCCTGCTTATTGTGGTTTGAATTGCTCCTTTATTTATGTCAGACATTATCCATCGTCGACCCAGTTTTTCGGCAACTGCTGCAGTGGTGCCACTACCGCAAAAACAATCTAAAATTATTGAATCTTCGTTGCTTGATGCTTTTATTATGCGTTCTAAGAGTGCTTCGGGTTTTTGGGTGGGATACCCTAAATGCTCATGTGAAACAATTCCCATTCCTGGAATGTCATCCCATATATTATCGACAATCGTTTCTTCTTTTACTTTGTCCCCAACTTTTTCACGAGAGTATTTAATTCTTATAGTCCCTTTGGTAGCTGAAACCTTCCCGTCTTCAACAATAAGTTCACCGCCATTTGTAATATAAATTCTGTTTTCGTTGTTTAGCTTTATAATGCTTTCGTCTGAATAACTACCGCGATCAGAAGTGCTAAAGTAACCCTCTTCATCTTTTTTATATTTTTTCTCTGCCTCCTCAATTGAGATATAAGTTTCTTTTTCAATAGTGTTCCAGACTGATTCTTCAGACTTTGAATAAATAAAAATATAATCTGCACTGAAAGGCATGTGCTTAGCATGTGTTTTCATGCCCCTTACAGTTTGTCTTCTCCACGTTATTTTATTTCGAAAATTATCTTTTCCAAAAACCTCATCTAAGACCAAACGCAAATAGCTATCCATTCGCCAATCACAATGAAGATATATTGAACCTTGTTCACTAAGCAATTCTCGTATCAAAATTAACCGCTCATACATGAACTGAAGATAATTATCTTGTGCCCAGATGTCCTCATATTGAGCCTGTTCAACAGGTGAATGCTCTTGTCCGTCAATTTTATTCTCAGCAGTTTTATTTTTATTATTTCCATTTCCTCGCAATTTAACTTTTTTTACATAATCTGCACCTGAGTCAAATGGCGGATCAATATAGACCAAATCAACCTTTCCGCGAAACCCTTGAACAAGCAACGAGGATAAGACTTCTTTGTTGTCACCATGAAAAATTAAGTTGTAATCACTATCAGCATAATTTTTAAATGTAGGCTGAGCTGGCGGATTTTCAACATTATAAGATTCACTAACTTGAGCGGGAAAATAATTGGCTTTGCCCAAAGGAGTTTTGCCTACCCAGTGGAGCATAGGGCGACCTTTTATCGGGGTTATGCGTGTTGTCTTGTTTATCTCGTTCATCTCTCAACTTGTCTAAGTTTCTCTGTATTTGCCATGCAAAAACTTTTACCTTTCTCAATCAATTTATATCGAGAGCCAGAGTCTCTGGGGTCGTTGGAACCATCAATCACAGAAATAGGCGGGACATAAATTTCAATTAGTCCCCAATGAACCAACCAATTAAAGGCATCAGTCATATCATCTTGCGAATACTCAGGAGCACTATATCGCATCATTGCCTCTTTCGAAAATTTATGGTCGCGCTTAACACCATAATAAAGAGCCCATAATATATACCACTCTTTATTACCCAATTCATTTATGTCAAAATTATTTTCGCCACCCTCTTTGTCTGTTTCTTCTTTTTTAGATTGTAAGTTTTCATTATCAATATTATGCTTGAGCCAAGAAACAATGTTGCCTCTTAGTTTGTCTAAATTATCTAAATCGTAAGGAAGAACGTTTCTTTGGTTTAAATCAAATGGCAAATTATCCAATGCTGGCTTTTCACATACCAAAAGAACTGGAATCCCTTCCCCATCTGCAAAACCCACTTCGTACCAAACGTTTGCTTTGTCCTTAGTAATATCAGCCAAGCAAATTCTTGAGTTTCTAATTTGATCCATAAGGTCTTCGATTTTTAGCTTCTTTATATTTTTACTCTGGTCTAGACGGAATGGCTTCAAGCCAACTTCTTCAATCGCCGAAATATAAATCTCGTCAGATATTTTCATAAAATCATCTGAAAATGGATGCATGACAAAGCACTGAGGCTTTTCTTTTTCTATAGTTTCTTTCGTTGTCATTTTGAAGCGCCTACCCAATCTTTAATTTCATTTAAGTCCTCTTGTGCAAAATCATTTGAGGGTGATACATACACCATATGATATTTGAATTTTTCTGGATCTGACTGTAGACCCTGTAACTGCTCAATAGCTGTTCGCTTGGCTTCTACGGTATCACTGCCCCTCATTATCTCAGATTTTACTTCAACAATGTAGAACTGGCCTGTTTTCTTCACAATTACAAAATCTGGGAAATAATTGTGATAACGGCCATCTTCACCTAAATATTCAAAATGAAAATCTGTCTTTTTGGAATCAGTTAACCCACCTGTAAACAAAAAAGTCTCAACATCCCTTGAATCCATGTTGAGGTTAGTGAGAATTTTCCTAAAGAGACTACCTTCTGGTTCGCTATCAAACACATAAGGATCATAGTGAAAGCTCAGGTCATGCTTGTCTTCAGTTTTATCTAGATATGCAAACAAATTACCTTGCTCTAAGCGCTCATATGTTCTCCTTAGCATCCTTATATGATGAACATACTGCCCGCCTTCCTCTTCAAAAACTGGATTCCCATTTTCATCGTGAATTCTAATCAACGCCATTACCTCTGTCACCTCTTCATCGGCCAACTCATAATTTGACTGCCATCCCTCAACTTGCTCTAGCAAGCCATAAATATGACTTTCTGGTACCTTGCCACTTGAATATAAATCACGTAGCTGCTTCACAAGTGGAAGTGTTGGGATATGGTACCTCGTAGAAATTTTCCCAGCAACCGTATAACAATCTAAAACGTTCTTGCCCACTGGTAACTCTTGAGTCTCACCAGTTGCTACCAGTATTTCACGCGTCCCTTCAAAATCAGGAGTAAGAATTGTTTTTAATACAGGTGGAAGCTTTTTTGCCGTAGGCTTTACTAACTTTAAATCACCTTTAGATTTTTCACTTCTAATCACTTTTTTAATTTGCCTTGTCATTTCAAGTTTTGGCAATTCTTCTTTGAGAATTTTTAGCGTAATAACCTTTTTCTCAATCGCTCCCGTGCTTAGCCTGCCAAGGCTTGTTCCAAAATTGTCCTGTAGCTCCTTGTTCAAAATTCTGGAATTAGTATAGTCAAGAAATATTTTTGCTGATTTATGGTTGCCTGAAATTTGGCGTAGGCATCGAGTGGCTGCTTGCAAAATATAATTGCTACTTGTTGTTTGTTCTTTAATCAACGCACACGCAAATAAACTGGGGCAGTTCCACCCTTCAACACCTTTGCCGATAAGCAATATAACTCTTTTTTGACTCGTAGGATTATTTAACCTATTAAAATCGTCTATTTCAACTTGTGACGACTGCTGAGTGTTTACCAGTATTTGAGAAACGCCTTCACCGATTTTAGACATTGACTTCTCTATAAAAATGCGAGACGCATCTAAATGCTCTTGAGTCTTAAAATAGAACGCTATTTTTGCTTTTGAGCCATCTGGCAATTCAACATCGCCATACTGCCCAAAGAATTCACTAATAATATTTTCAAATACTGTAGCATCGTCTTTCTCTCTCATGTCATATTCATGTACTCCATCATTTAAATCTTTTAAGATGTTGTCTTTTATGCCATCAGCTAATCCATACCAAACAATGACTTCTTTCAATGTTTGCTTTTTGTAATAGGGCGTACCAGTGGTATTAACCACTGCAACTACAGGGGTTTGCTCGTGAATATAATTGATGGTTTGCCTAACCCGCTTTAACTTATCAAAAGTGTTTCCATATGTGTGGTGTGCCTCATCTGAAAAGATTCCGATGTTGGGCAGGCTAGCAATTTTCTGAAGCCTAAGATTTGCTGACAACTCATCTTGCTCATACAAATGTTGTGCTTGATTTTTCTTTCTATTGGCACGTAAACTAATTTTTTCTGTATTAGTGACAATGAGGTTATAGCTACTATTAGGCTGAGCTTGAAGTTCTCTTCCTTTTTGTGGGAATTCAATTTTTAAATTTGCTGAAAACTCTTTTTCTAGCTCAGGGGGGAGGATTTTCTCATATGGGATTTCACTAAGCTCACGAAGGCTTTCAATAATGGTTGTGCCAGGCGCAAAAACAAGTGCGTTTTTCATAAAATTCGCCTCGGGATAGCGAAGCGACATGGCAAACTCAATTGCGATAATCGCACCGATTAAAACGGTCTTGCCCGCACCCATTGCTAAAGCAAGGATATAGCTAGGGTAATCTAATACGAGAGCTTCATGTAGTGCTTGTAATTGTTTTTCTTTTACATAATCTTTGTCATCTTTGACATCTTGCAAAATCTGATCTATTTCAGCATATCGAATACCATCTTTTGAAACAGGAATTCCTAATGCCTCAAAAAACTCTTCCTTGTTATCGCCATAATATTTTTTATACAAATCTTCAATCTTAGGTGTGCCTGCAATTAAGCGAACATACCAATAAACTTCTAAAGCAAGAAATTGTGGCTCTCGTAAATACTTAAAAATTAATTCATTTTCAGCTTCCCCATCCTCGCCATCAAGCCCTAGGTCTTCAATTTGAAATCTAAGTATTTCAGAAATTAACGGGTAATCATCGCACTGATAGCCCTGCTTGCGCCAATCAGAGACAGACTCTTTTAGGTCTTCAAATAGTAGGTGCATTATTCACCTCCCCACCCTTGAGATTAATTTTCTGTGCGGTTATTGTTTCCATTTGCTATCTAATAGTTAGGCTAGCTTTAGGGTGAGACAATTTTTGGGATTCAATCCCATTCCTCTAGCTTTGTGGCAAAAAGGCTAAAAGTTTACTAAAGATTTTCTACGAACTTTGCTAGTTGGCGGAGATTTCTGACTTCAAATAAACCATCTAAATAGGGCATATAATCGCCAATGATTGAGTCGCCTGTATCCCAATAAGATTTCGGCTCTGGGTTAAGCCAATAAACTTTTCGTGCTTGATGGTGTGCTTGCTTTAACACCCATGAAGCAGAGGCGTGATAGTTGTTTCTGGCATCCCCCAAAACCAGCAAAGATGTTTTTGGAGTAATTGCCTTTTTGTATTTTTGCCAAAACGACTCAAGCACATGCCCATAATCAGAATGCCCGTCAACCCATATCACATCTGCTTCTGTGTTGACCCTATGGATAGCGCCTGAAAACTCCTCTTCTGTTTCAAAGAACTGGGTCACCTCATCAACTTCATCAATAAAAACAAACGACCTGATTTTGGTGAAATAAGCATTCAAGGAATATACCAAGTGAAGAGTAAACCTAGCAAATGCTGCCACTGAACCTGAAATGTCAGCCAACACAACTATCTCTGGCTTATATGGCTTTGGGGATTTGAATTTCGGCTCGGCTGGAACCCCACCATAGCTCAAGGAGTGTCGAATTGTCTTTCTAAAATCAAGCGGGCCTCGGTTTTTTCTTCTCCGCTTTTGTGCCAGCCGTGCTGCCAACTTTCTTGACAAGGGCGCCACAGCTTTTTTTAGGGCATCCATCTCTTCTCTAGAAGCATGCATGAAATCAATATCTTCTGGCAACGCCTTTCTCACAGTTTTTGCCACAGCTTGTGCCCCCCTATCGGCAACCAACCTTCGTCTGATTTCTGACTCAATCTCTTGGCGCAAATTCTCAAGCTGGATTTCTATCTCGTCTTTCACCAGCCGTTCTTCCAAATCGCTAAACTCGTTGGAGGAATTATCATATGCTTGCTGAAGCAAGCCCTCTTGAAGCGCCTCCATGTTTATTCCTCGCAAAGTTCTAAACAAGTAATATGTGCCACCAACCGGGCGGCCTGGCGCCATATTGGCAAACTGCTGAACTGCCATCCTTGCCAGCTCACGAATTTTGCTCTCGTCACCATCGGCCAAAGCCTCCATCAGTTCTGCTGTTATTTCAGCATCTGTAATTTCTTCAAGCTGTTGCCCCCACTCTTCAACCGCCCACTGCTTTCCCCTGAGAGAAAAATAAACTTCAAAGGCTGTGTCAAAAGTCTTTTGATGTGCCTTGCTCTTGACTAGTGATGTGGAAAGGGCAGCCTTAAAAATCGCTCGCTCAGTTATGGGAATGTGGTTGACAGCATTAACAGCATCAAGATTTTCAGTCAAGCTCACTGGCAGCCCAGCCGAGCGGAGTTCTTCTACAAATCCACTTAGCAAGTTCAACAATCCCAAATCAGAATTGAGGGCTGGGTTGGGGCTAGGAATGGCGTTAGGGCTAGTGGAAGAATTGGTGTTTGGCATTGTTTCTGGTATCGCTTATTTTGCCTTTGATTTAAATTGTATTTGAGCCAAACGTCAAGATTGATAGTGAAGCTACCTAAGTTTTTGTATAGCTAAAGTTCGTTAAGGTCTTGCCCTGCAAACTCTTTTTGCACCTTTTCTATATCAGTTCTATATTTCAGCAAAATATTTGCAGTAGATGTGGCAACCTCTTCATCAATGCTTTTCACACCCAAAATAAGCAACGTCTTTGCCCAGTCAAGTGTCTCAGAAACTGACGGGGGCTTCTTTAGCTCAAGCTGGCGGATGGAACGAACAACTCTAGCCACTTGGTCAGCCAGCGAATCTTCAATGTCTGGCACCTTGGCAAGCACAATTTCTTTTTCTCGTTCAAGGCTTGGATAGTCAATATATAGATAGAGGCAGCGCCGCTTCAACGCCTCAGAAAGTTCACGCGTATTATTAGATGTCAAAAACACAAGCGGAAAGTTGGTTCCCTCTATGGTTCCAAGCTCAGGGATTGAAACTTGATAGTCGCTCAACACCTCAAGCAGAAGTACCTCAGTTTCTACCTCCACCCTATCGACTTCATCGATTAACAAAACGGTGTCTTCTTCAGAGCGAATGGCTTCAAGCAATGGGCGAGACAGCAAAAACTGCTCAGCAAAAATATCTTCTTCCATCTCTGCCCAATCTTGTTCACCTGAAGACTGAATTCTAAGCAACTGCTTTTTGTAGTTCCACTCATAAAGCGCCTTCGCCTCATCTAACCCTTCATAACATTGAAGGCGGATGAGCTTTGATTTATTCATCTCAGCCACACTCTTTGCCAGCTGAGTTTTACCAGTGCCTGCTGGACCCTCAATTAAAACAGGCTTCTGCAGCTTGTCTGCCAAATAGACCACGCTGGCAATGCTTTCGTCTGCCAGATAATCAACCTTTGAAAGCTCACCTATGATGGATTTAATATCTTTTGAATTTTTCATATCTTTCGAATTTGTCGCCATTTAGCTTCCCTTAGTTATATCTTTAACTGCCTTTTTTAATTTACCTTTTACTTTTTCTTTTGTGCCACTATCTCATTTATCTCACTTGTGTCACTTATGTCCTTATTTGTCCGTTTCCATGAACCACATATTTTGTAGCAGTCAATTCTTTAATCCCCATCGGCCCTCTGGCATGGAGTTTTTGTGTGCTGATTCCGATTTCAGCTCCAAACCCCAACTCCTCGCCATCTATAAAACGGGTGGAAGCATTGATTACGATACTTCCCGAATCAACCCCTCTCACAAATTCTGCTGCTGCCGTCTCATCTGCTGTAATAATCGCCTCACTATGCCCAGAGTTATTAACGTTGATGTGGTCAATGGCATCTTTTAAGCTATCAACTATCTTCACCGACATTTTCATATCTAAATATTCAGTAGAAAAATCTGCGTCAGTAGCTTCACCGATTCCAGAAGAAATTTCGCGCGCCTGGCTATCGCCCACCAACTCAACCCCTTCCAAAGACTTCACCGCTCTGGGAAGAAACTCACCAGCAATGTCTTTATGGATTACTAAAGATTCAGCGGCATTACAAACAGATGTGCGTTGAGTTTTTGCATTCACCAACACACTTTCAGCCATGTCAAGGTCAGCAGCAGAATCCACATAAACATGGCAGTTTCCATCCCCGTCAATAATGTATGGAACCGTTGCATTTTCAAGGATTGAAGCGATGAGGTTTGGCCCGCCACGAGGAACAAGACAATCAATATATTGACGGAGCTGCATAAACTCAGCAGCTGACTCGTGAGAAGTGTCGCGCACCAATAACACAGCATCTTCTGGAAGCCCTGCTGACGCTATGGCATCTCTAAGGCACTCTTCAATTGCGATGTTTGAATTAATAGCAGAACCCGACCCGCGCAAAAACGCAGCGTTGCCAGACTTAATACAAAGCCCCGCAGAATCACTTGTGACATTTGGGCGGCTTTCATAGATAATTGCGACAACCCCCAGCGGAACCCTAATCTGTTCAACGGTCAATCCATTTGGGCGATCGGATTTATATAAGGTTTCACCAACTGGGTCAGGAAGCTCCACAACTTTTTCAAGCCCTCCCGCCATTGCCATGACACGATTTTCATTTAATGTCAATCGCTCAATCAGGTTGCTAGCAAGCCCGCTTTCTTCTGCTGCTGAAATATCTTTTTGATTTGCTCCTAATATAGCAGATACATTGTCACGCAAAACCGCAGCAGCCTTCTTTAGGGCATCGTTTTTTAATGCCGTCTCAGCCAACGCCATCTCACGGGCAGCTACTTGAGAACGTAGCGCCAGCTCAGCAATTGTTGAGGTAGTTGAAGATTTACCCATTTAGTCAATTCTA
Source organism: Acidimicrobiia bacterium (assembly GCA_020027305.1). GTDB lineage: Bacteria > Actinomycetota > Acidimicrobiia > Acidimicrobiales > Hopanoidiivorantaceae > JAHRAM01. The sequence goes on from JAHRAM010000192.1 coordinate 9,282, forward strand.
CTCAATTTAATCTGCCCACTATTTTCAAATTTATAAAGACATTCTCATAACTATATTCATTTAGTCACCTTCTGTATTGTGCCAAAGATGGCACTGTAATAACAATAACCCTATGACAGCTACAATCCTAAATCAAAATATCTTTACATTAACTACATAACTCAATCAACCCAATTAAGATTTTGAATACCCAACCCACTTACCCAAATAAACACTTATACATAAAATTATGTAAAACTATATTTACTAGACAAGTGACAAGCAGCGGAAGAAACGCCTCACGGGTAGCTACGGGAATTTTTGTCTCCCGAATAGTTGCAGTTGTACGAGAATCGTTTCTTGCTGCCTATCTTGGAACTCGCCTAGGAGGCGATGCTTTTGGGGCAGCACTTCGCATTCCAAAAGTTCTACAAAATCTTTTAGGTGAAGGTGCACTGTCGGCATCCTTTATTCCAATCTATTCTCAGCTACTAGAAGAAGGCGACCAAAAGCGAGCTAGAAATGTGGCTGGCGCAGTTTTAGGACTGCTCATTTTGTTGGTTGGAGCGCTCACAGTTCTAACAGTTCTACTGGCGCGCCCGATTGTGCTGATACTTGCACCTGGATTTTCTGGTGAAAAATATGAACTCACCATAACCCTGCTTAGAATAATGGCACCAGGCATCGGTCTAATTGTGCTGGCAGCATGGTGCTTGGGAGTTCTAAACTCGCATAGAAAATTCTTCCTCTCTTATGTAGCGCCTGCCTTCTGGAGTATAGCCATCATCATTGCCTGTGCCATAGCTGCCCTTGCCAATTGGACTGAAATGGGTATCGCCCGCTCAGTAGCCTATGGAGTGCTAATCGGCGGCGGCATACAATTTTTGGCTCAGCTACCTTTCGCCCTAAAAGTTGCTGGACACATTCGAATCACATTTAGCCTTCGCGCAAAAGCTGTGCGTCAAGTCTTCACAAGGTTTGGCCCAGCGGTGGCAGGAAGAGGTGTTGTCACCTTAGGTTCATATATTGACTTAATACTTGCCTCTCTACTTGCTACTGGAGCAGTCGCCATATTAGACCGAGCCCATGCCCTATACCTATTTCCTATAAGCATCTTTGCTCTCAGTATTGCAGCAGCTGACCTGCCTGAGATTTCGAGAGAACATCGCTCCCCAGAAAAAGTAAGGGAGCGAATAATGCTTGGCGGAAGGCGAATAATGTTCTTTTTGCTCTTTATGACAATCATCTTTATAGCAGGCGGGCACTCAATCGTCAGCGCCATCTATGAAAGAGTGAACTTTACATCTGACGACACCCTGATTGTTTGGCTGGTGCTTGCCACCTATTGTCTTGGAATGTTAGCTTCAGGGCTATCTCGCATTTTACAAAATGCATCCTATGGATTGGGCGATGTGAAAAACCCTGCACGAATTGCTTTAGTTAGAATGGTGGTTTCAGTTGTGCTTGGTGTGATTTTAATGTTGCAGTTTGATAGATTTGGAATCCTCAACGGGGAATTCTTTCAGACTGGAAACCTGCCTGCATTTTCAACGCAAGATGTTTTAGTTACAAAAGATGGCACAGAATTTAGACATCTGGGTGCTATCGGCCTTGCCCTAGGTGCTATGTTTGGCTCTTGGATAGAGTTCGCTCTTTTAAAAGAATTGGTTAGACGCAAATTAGGCAAAGAAAGACTTTTATTTATAAAGAACTTAGGAAAGATTTTACTAGGCGCAATTGTTTCAGCAACAATAGCCATTGCCCTCTCAATAGCTACAAGTGGAATTAATGGATTGCTTGCAGCTCCTATAGTTGTCTTCCCTTCTTCGCTTGCCTATGTTTTAATTGCGGCAAAATTTCAAAGCCCTGAAGCAAAAGGATTGCTCAAGCGCGTTAGAAATTTCAACCCTTTCAAACCAAAATCACTAGGTCGTCACGATGAATAAACTCATCGGTGGCTTTTTCAAACTCAGCTGATGAGCAGTTTGTCAAACCTTTAGCGATAATTTCACCTGCTAAATCTTTCACCTCAAGAGCATCGCCACTTTCAAATTCTCCTTCAACAGAAACAACCCCCACTGGCAAAAGAGACTTGCCCCCTTCAACAACTGCTTTTTTGGCGCCATCATCAACTGTTGCCACCCCACAAACTGGAGCTGCAAACCCTATCCAGAGCTTTTTTGAAGATAGCTGCTGGTCTTTTGGTTTAAAAGTTGTGCCAACCGACTCACCTGAAACAGCTTTTGCCAAAACATTTTCTAAAAATGAGGAAGCTATGATGCAACTAATGCCCGACCAACTAGCTATTCTGGCCGCTGCCAGCTTAGATGCCATACCACCCCTTGCAGAATCAGATTGCGTTCCGCCCGCACCTTTTTCTAGTTCTTTATTGATTTCATCAATTTCACGAATTAACTCTGCATCTTTTTCTAATCTTGGATCAGCAGTATAAACTCCCTCGGTATCAGTAAGCAAAATCAACTTATCAGCCCTGACCAAATGCGCCACCATAGCAGCTAATCTATCGTTGTCGCCAAAACGGATTTCTTCATCAGTTATTGCATCGTTTTCATTGACAATGGGAACGACCCCTAGCTCCAGTAGCTTCTCAAGCACTGCACGGATGCGAAGATAGTGCTTGCGGTTTGAAAAATCTTCAAGGGTGACCAGCACCTGCCCCCCAACCAAACCATAGGAGTTCAACTCTTTTTCATAGATACTGAGCAACCTAGATTGCCCAATAGTTGCAAGCGCCTGAAGGCTGAGATAGTCGCTGGGTTGCTCGGCTATATTTAAAGCTGGCTTTCCAGCAGCGATGGCAGCTGAAGTTACTAAGACTACCTTTTTTCCATCCTTTTTTAACTCAGCAATTTGTTGAACCAACGACTCAATTTGAGCAACTTCCAAGTTGCCCATCTCGTCTGTCAAAGAAGATGTTCCGATTTTTACAACTACTATCATTTTTAGTTTTGCTTAAAATTAACTTTTTGTTTTTTAGTGTTTTGCCTATTATTTATTTTGTTTTATTTTTTGGTTCTTAATTGCTGTCAGCTTTATATTTTCCAGTCAGCAATTTTGAATCTTCGTAATATTCAAACTCGAGACCCTCGGCTTGAACCGTATCGCCATCTTTTGCTCCAGCCTTAGATAATACCTTATCTACGCCCAGCTGTGTTAATCTTTCTTGCACACACACAAGAGCTTCTGCATTTTCCAAATCGTAAAGGGCGGTAGCTCTAGATATAGCTCTGCCTGTAAGTCGCCAAAAATTGCTATCGACTTTTTCTATATCAATAATTGGAGATTCAGAAACTGGATGATGAACGACCTCTCCTTTTGTTAGGTTTTCCTGCGCTAAATAATTTTCTCTTTCTTTTTGGAGCAGCTCTGCCATCTTGCCTTTGAGCTGTTGGATTCCCTCACCAGTTACAGATGAAACACAAACATCCAAAAAGTCTGGCACCCCTTTTGGAATTTCAGTTTGAACATCTAACTTTGAGCCAACCAATATTCGTTCCCGCTTAGTCAAATCAGGGTTATATGTCTCAACCTCACTTAGCAAAATCTCAAGCTGTGCCTCTGGTGGAACTTCAGATGATAAATCCAGAAGAACTGCCATAACCTTGGCGCGCTCAATGTGACGTAGAAACTGATGCCCCAAACCTTTTCCTTGACTTGCCCCTTCAATGAGCCCTGGAATATCTGCAACTGTGAAATCTACATCACCCATAACCACAACACCTAAATTTGGCTCAAGAGTAGTGAACGGGTAATCTGCAATCTTAGGTTTGGCAGCAGAAATTCTTGAAATGAGAGTTGACTTTCCAACGTTAGGAAATCCAATCAAAGCAATATCTGCCAACAGCTTCAACTCAAGACGGAGAGTATGCTCAGCTACAGGTTCACCCAACTCAGCAAAATTCGGCGCCCTTCTTTTATTTGAAAGAAACCTTGCGCTACCCTTTCCGCCCTCTCCCCCAGCAGCTGCCATAAAACGACTGGCAGCACTATTTAAGTCAACGAGCTTTTCACCTTGCGCATTAAACACTTGAGTTCCGATAGGCACAGAAATATTACAATCAGCACCAGTTGCCCCATGCTTCTTCTTGCCCTTACCTCGCTCGCCATTTTCTGCTCGCTGGTGAGGATGTTGCGTTAAATGAATTAATGATGAAGTTCCCGCATTAGTAGCAATCCAAACATTTCCGCCGTCTCCGCCGTCTCCGCCGTCAGGGCCTCCTCTAGGAATATGAGCTTCTCGCCTAAAAGAAATACACCCATCACCCCCATCTCCACCTCTCACATAGATTTGGCACTCATCTACAAAGTTTGACAAATTCTCTTTACTCTTTTTATTTTGGCAATTTAGTTTTTAGGTTAAAGCACAGTTGATAAAAAATCTTCTGTTTTATTTGTTTCGCTTTTTTGTCTGTTTCGATTTTTTGTTTATTTCAGCTTTTTAAAAGTAGTGCCTTCTTAGATTATGTGTTGCTAAGGCTATATATTTTTGAGGCTATATATTGTTCAAGCTATATATTTGCTAGACACTTGATGTAACATCTACCATTTTTCTATTGCGGCGACTAGTGAAGCTAACAACCCCATCAGCTGTGGCAAACAATGTGTCGTCTCCACCTTTACCGACATTTTTGCCTGGATGGATTTTAGTTCCGCGCTGGCGGATTATAATAGCACCTGCTCTAACGAAGTTTCCATCGTGTGCTTTAACGCCCAGTCGCTTGGATTTTGAATCGCGGCCGTTTCTTGTCGAGCCGCCTCCTTTTGTTTTTGACATGTCTTTGTTCCTTTCTCTGCCCTTTTGCTCTTTGTCTTTTTATCTTTATTTTTTATCCGTGTATTTTCTTGTTCTTTTATTCTTTTTTATTTTTTGCCCTTGCATCTTGTGTATTTTTATCCTTTTATTTTTTGCTATCCCTTGTTTGGCTCTTTTTTCTGTGCTGTGCTTATTTTTTGAGCTGTTTCTTTCTTTTCTGTGCTGTGCTTCTTTTTTGTGCGTGCTTTTTCCAGATTCTCTTGTGCCTTGCTTCTACCTTCTAGTTTATTTTAGAAATATTATTTTGCTGATTTGGCTTTTATGTCGGTAACTTCAATTCGTGAATACTTCTGGCGATGTCCATAGCGCTTCCGCTGATTAGCAGAAGACTTATATGTGAAGCCTGTTATTTTTGGGCCCTTAACTTCTTCAAGCACCTTTGCAGATATTTGAAACTTCTTTAAGTCAGAAGGTGTAGATACAACTTTTTTTCCATCAACAACAAGCACTGGCTCAAGGTTGAGTGTCTTTTTGCTAGTGCTAAGCAATTCCACATCTAACTGTTGACCTTTTTCAACACGATATTGTTTGCCGCCAGTTTTTATTATTGCATACATTTTTTTATAATTCTTATAAATTTTTTATCTTAATTGTTTTTTGTTTTATTTATCTTAATTGTTTTGTTTGCCTTGCTATAAGCAACCCTATACTTTTTAATATTCCCCTATCAAATTATTTTAAGGCTTAATTCTCTTTTTCGACAACCCTATTTAAGTCAAGGCTTATGTTGTAGCCTTTTCCATCACAATCTTCACAGTGTATTGAAAAGGAATCCAAAAGACCCTCATCAATTCTCTTTCTGGTAATTTGGGCAACCCCAAACTGAGAAATGTTGTTATCTACCTTTACACTGGTAGGGTCTTGTGCGAGAGCTGCTTTAAGTTCTTGCATTAAAATACTTCTGGATTTTTTCTCCTGCATGTCAATGAAATCAATTGCGATAATGCCCCCGATGTCTCGCAAGCGAAGTTGATAAGCAACTTCTTTTGCTGCTTCTAAGTTGGCATTTAAAGCTGTATCTTCTGTGTTGGTACTGCTCTTATCTCTTGCGCTGTTCACATCTACCACAGTAAATGCCTCAGTTCTTTGAATGACTATATTTCCACCTGAAGGCAACCACACTTTGGTGTCGAGTGATTTCTGAAGTTGGGTCGCAACATTTTTGCTGTCAAACAAATCAATGGGCTCTTCTTCTCTGTCATAATACTCAACCCTATCTAGCAAATTTGGAGCAATGCTTTTTAGCAGTCGGCAAATTTTTTCATATAGCTCCCAATCATCAACCAACATGCTTCTAAAATCACGATTGAATTTATCTCGGATGCTCCGAAAGGTGGCATCGGCCTCTCTATAAACAAGTGAAGGTGCGCTAACATTCGCTTTTTTTGCTGCCTTTGAGATTTCTTCCCAGCGGTTTAATAAAACCTTAAGATCTTCTTCAATCTCAGCACTAGAAGCCTCAGTTGCATACGTTCTAACAATAATGCCGTGGTTATCAGGCTTTACATTGTTGAGGGTGCGACGCAAACGTTTTTTCTCAGAATCAGCAATATTTCTAGAAAACACAACTGAAGTTTGATTAGGTAACAGCACTACATATTTTCCAGCAAGCGATATTTGTTGGGTGACTTTTGCCCCCTTATCAGAAATCGGATTTTTTGTAATCTGGCAAAGCACATGCTGTTTGGGGCGAAGGGCAACATCAATGGGAAGCGCCTCAACATTGGAGTCATTATTTTTTCCCCCATTCACAAGGTCTGCTTGGTGAAGCACAGCATTTTTTGAAGTCCCAATATCTAAAAATGCCATCTCAGTAGATTTTGAAATATTTCTAACAACAGCCATATAAATGTTTCCATAAATTTCATCTTCGGTATAGTCATCTCGCGAAACTGAATACTCAATCAAGCTCTTGCCCTGAAGCACTGCTGTGTGAGTATGAAAACGCCCCTTGTGAACAAGCATCTGATAGCGTCCAGTGTAGCTAACAGTTGGCTTTTTAGATTTTTTTCCTGAAGGCTTTTTTTCTTTTAATGAGTCTTTGTCATTAGGCTGAAAAGATGAATCCTGACCTAATTCATTTTTAGAATTGGTCGCTTTTCCGCTTTGTCCCTTTTGCCCTCGTTGCCCTTTTTGTCCGTGTTGCCCTTTTTGTCCGTGTTGCCCTTTTTCTTGGCTAGAAGAAAGATGCTGTTTATTTTTTTGGGACTTCTTCTTTTTCGTCAGCCCTTGATTATGTTGCTGTTCGGGCTGAACAGAAGGTCGGGTGTCGCCGATTTTAGGGCGTTGAGATACAGTTGTTGGTTCTGTAATCGTAGATTCTTTGGAGTTCTGCGTTGTCTCTGTAGTCATAGTAATTGTTACCTTTCCATACAGGGGGATTTCCCACAGCAAACGCCAAGAAAGTAGTGTTTGAGAGGTTCATGCTAGTAGTTGGTGTTTTTAGTTCCCGCATGTTTTGTGCCCTGCATATATTCTTAAAAATTAAATCTTTCATTTCTTGTACCATCTACCTTTCTTTCGGCTATCTTTTTCAAGATTTTAAGAAATGTCTGTTTTATAAAACTTAATTATTTTATAAAACTTAATTATAAGTGTAGCAGGGTTTTTACCTTATTGTTTTATAATTTTTTTCCATTTGGGGTTTTGAGTTGCAACAAGGTTAGCTTTTTGGCTTGAATGAAGGGAATTAGTGCTGAAGGAAATTAGCAATGAGGGGAATTAGTGCTGAGGAAAATTAGCCAAAAAAGAGTGAAATCTCACGTTTTGCAGATTCATCGGAATCTGAGCCATGTATGAGATTTTCTGTCAGCTGAATGCCATAATCGCCACGAATTGTTCCAGGGGCAGCATCTATTGGATTGGTTGCCCCCATCATTTCTCTAACAATTGAAACGGTATCTTCTGGCCCTTCCAGTATCATCGCCAGACATGGCGACCTGCCAATAAATTTTTCAAGGGCAGGATAGAAATCTTTTTCTATGTGTTCTACGTAATGCTTTTTCGCCAACTCTTTATCAACTGTCACGATTTTGGAACCTACAATCTTAAGCCCCTTCCTTTCAAAACGAGAAATTATTTCGCCAGCCAACTTTCGCTCCATAGTGTCAGGCTTTAATAAAATAAACGTCTGCATTATATATTTGAATATTGGAGTTTTAATTCTTGCTGCACTTCTTTAATTGCCCCCGCCAAATAAAGCGATCCACACACAAATATTAAATCGGAATTCATGGCGTCTTGATTCACTGCTTCTTGGTAAGCCTCGATGGGTTCATCTATACAAACTGAGTTTAGCCCCATTTGGATTGCAACCTCATGAAGCTCTTTTGCCTCTCTCGTTCTAGGTGTCGGTAACGTTGTGCATATCACGGAGTCAAAAGTATCTGCCTTGAGTGCCTTCAGCATTTCTTCAGGAGATTTGTCTCCAGTGATGCCAAAGATGAGTGTAGATTTTTCCATTGGGCTATCAGCTAGATAGTCTTCCAAAGCATTTCGTGCAGCTTGTGCGCCATCTGGATTGTGTCCCCCATCAATTATAGTGAGCGGGTTTTCACACAAAATTTCAAATCTCCCTGAGAGCCTGACACGCGAGAATGCCTCTGCCACAATTTCTTGGGTTAGTGGATTACGAGTGAAAGCCTGGACTGCCCCAAGGGCAAGGGTAGCATTGTTACCTTGATAGGAGCCATGCAGAGCAAGAAATAAATTCTTAAAATCACGTGGCTCATCTATGTTTGTTTGAATATCTAAACATCTTCCACTTTTTTCATATGTTCCATTTGCCACACCAGACACTTTTTCATTTCTGATGCACTTCAACTCGCTTCCTAGATAATATGTTTGAGATGGATTTTCCTCTTCAAAAATTGCACGGAGGTCGGGGCGGGTTACTCCAGAAACTAATTTTGCGCCTGATTTTATAATGCCTGCTTTTTCCCACGCGATGTGCTTTTCCCACTCTCCCTTACCATCTGTATGGTCTCTTGCTACATTTGTAACCACACACACATCAGCATCAATTATGTTAGTAGCATCAAAACGTCCCAGCTTGCCTACCTCAACAACTGCCACATCAATATTTTGTCTTTCAAACAAACAAAACGCTGCCATTGTTCCAATTTCAAACCAAGTGAAAGAAATGTCTTTGTTTTTTTCCTCTAGTTCTTTTAGGTCTGCCAAAATTGAATCAAGCTCATCATCATCTACAGGCATGCCATTGATTTGAAAACGTTCATTCAAAAATACAGTATGAGGGCTCGCATAAGTGCCAACCTTATAACCTTGAGCCACCAACAGATGGGTTATGATGTGTGCCGTTGATCCCTTACCATTAGTGCCAGTTATATGAATGCTTGGATATTTTGTTTGAGGGTTGCCAAGTAGCGCTGCTTGCTCCCTTGCTCTATCAAGGGAAACCCCTTCAATTTTTCCAGCTGTCACTTCGAAATTGATATGCGAATCTAACCAGTCCCTATGATGCAACTTTCTCTGTGTCAAGCCCTTGGTCGCTCTTAATGTCATGTTTTATCGTGTCTTTTTTTATCGTGTCTTTCTGTTTCTGCCCTTCATTCTTTCGTGTGGCATATTCTAATTTTGGTTTCTTTGCTTTCTTGACTACATCAGCATCAATCGTACACTTTATTATTTCACCTTGTGAGGGAATTTCATACATAAGCTCTAGTAGCAAATCTTCGATGATGCTCTTTAAGCCTCTGGCTCCAATTTCTCGCTTGAGGGCTAGTTCTGCAATTTCTTTTAGGGCGCCTTCAGTAAATTTTAACTCTACCCCTTCTGTATCAAAATATTTTTGATACTGTTTTATCAAGGCATTTTTAGGCTTTGTCAAAACTTCCACTAGGGAATCTGCCCCCAAATCTCCTAACGTGGCGATAACTGGAACTCTTCCCACAAATTCTGGAATCATTCCATAATTGATAAGGTCAACAGGTTCAACCTTAGAGAAAATTTCACCCAAAGGTCGCTCGGCAGAACGTCTAACATCTGCTCCATATCCTATGCCGCCCTTACCTAATCTAGCCTCAATAACCATATCAAGCCCAGAAAAGGAACCCGCACAGAAAAACAAAATATTTTTTGTGTTGATTGAAATGTAATCTTGATGAGGATGTTTTCTGCCGCCTTCTGGAGGAACTGATGCCACCGTGCCTTCCATTATCTTGAGTAGGGCTTGCTGAACTCCTTCCCCAGAAACATCTCGAGTGATTGACATATTTTCGGCCTTTCTAGCAATCTTGTCAATCTCATCAATATATATAATGCCTTGTTGCGCTTGGGAGATATCCATGTTGGCAGCTTGAAGTAGCTTTAGCAAAATATTTTCTACATCTTCACCCACATATTCAGCCTCTGTTAAGGCTGTAGCGTCAACTATAGCAAACGGAACATTTAACATCTTTGCCAAAGTTTCAGCTATGAATGTTTTGCCACAGCCAGATGGACCAATCATCAAAATATTTGACTTGCTTAGTTCTACGTCATTATCTTGGGGCAAGAGCACCCGTTTATAGTGGTTATAAACTGCAACTGAGATTATTCGCTTGGCATTGTCTTGCTCAATGACATATTCGTTTAGAAAATTACATATATCAATAGGCTTGGGAAGCTCTTCAAATTTGCGCTGCTCTTCACTTTTTTCTTCAAGCTCTATTGCAGATGGCACTCCCCTATGGTCTTCAATGATTTTGTTGCAAACTCCTACGCATTCATCACAAATGTTTACACCAGCTGGGCCAGCTGCCATGTGCTTGACCTGCCACTCAGACTTGTTACAAAATGAACAAGAAGTCTTGTCTCCGCCGTCAGTTAATTTTGCCATAACTTTTGCGCTTTATGTTTCCTTGCTTTTAATTCTTACTTTAGCTTTTGTTTTTTTAATTGCCTTTCCCGTTTTCACTGGAAGCACTTGATGCTTTAGTATCAATATCGCGAGAGGTAATGATTCGGTCAATAATCCCATAGTCTTTTGCGCCCTCAGCATCCATTGGAAAATCTCTATCTGAATCGGCGCGAATTTGTTTTTGCGTTTTGCCTGTATGGTTTGCCAAGATCTTTTCTAGCTCCATTCTCTGACGTTGGATTTCTTGATTTGCCAATTCAATATCTGAAACTTGTCCCTGTGCCCCAGAGTATAGCTGATGCAAAAGCACCCGTGAATGTGGAAGTGCTAATCGCTTGCCTGGGCTACCAGCAGCCAGCAAAACTGCAGCTGCCGAAGCAGCTTGGCCAAAACAAATGGTGACTATCTCAGGCTTTATATATTGCATGGTGTCATAAATGGCAAACAAGGAATTTACACTTCCACCTGGGGAATTAATGTAGAGGCTAATATCTCTGTCGGCATTTTCTGACTCAAGGTGAAGGAGTTGAGCGCAAATGAGATTTGCGATTGAATCGTCAATGGGAGTTCCCAAAAAGATTATATGTTCTTTGAGCAAGCGGGAATAAAGATCGAATGCTCGCTCACCTCTACTGGATTGCTCAATAACTGTTGGAACTATGTATGACATTTTGACTTGTTTGCCTTTCTTTTTGCTATTCTATTTTCTTTTTCTATTTTTATTTGCTTATATTTTTTCTGTCGATTCTACTACTTCTGGCTTTTGTGATTTCTCTGATTGTTCTTCTGGTGCAATTTTTTCTTCTGCTTCGCTATTTTCTGTAGCCTCTTTTGCCTCAACAGCTCCTTCTAATGCTTCAGTTTCTTCTAATTTAGGTGGCGGCTTTATATCTTCAGCCTTAACGGGAATATTATTCTCATCTGTAATTTGTGCATGTTCAATCAGCCACTCCATAGCTTTTTGCTGTAAGAGGTTCTTACTTATAATACTAATATCTGGCTTTAGGTCAGTGGGTGTTTGTTTATTTGCTTGTTTATGATTTTGCCGACTATTTTGACTCTTGTTTTTCGCATTATTTTGATTATTGCTTTCAGTGATTAAGCGAATTTGGTCTTCAATCTGTGCTACAGCCTCATTTAGCTCAGCTTCTTCTAACTCTAAGTTTTCTTGACGAATGACAGCCCTTATTGCCAAATCTATTTTTATCGTATTTGTAGCGTGTTCATGAATATGGGGGTCATTTTGTTGTTGCTCTGGCAAACGACTCTTTATGGACTCCACTTCATTTTGCATCATTGCTTCTGGTATTGGGATAGAAATGAGCTTTAGCAACTCCTGCACTATACGCTCTTGTGTCAATTGTAATATGCTATTTCGTTTTGAAGCAGTAACTTGAACTTTTAAGTCTTGTCGCATCTCATCCACAGTGTCAAATTCTGAAATCTTTTTTGCCAAATCATCAGTTAGCTCAGGAAGCTTGTTCTCAGATATTTTCTTAACCAAAACCTTAACACGCATGTTGCCTTCTTCTTGGGGGTGAGACGCATTGAACTCCAAAATGTCGCCAACTTTTGCACCCGTCAACTCTTTTTCCATTTCTTCAATCGGGCTTTGCCCGCCTAGCTCATAGACATAATCAGACACATTCATTCCTTCAACTTCTTGCCCATTAAATGTGGAGTGTAAATCAATAGTGAGGTGGTCGCCCTTGATTGCGCTCCTTGAAACCTCTGAAAGCTCGCCAAAGCTCTTTAGGTAATTGTTTTCAATTTCTTTAAGCTCTTCTTCGGTCGGCAAGACAGGTGGAACTGTAATCTTTAGACTTTCATATCCCCTTAGCTCAGGCTCAGGGCGAATCTCTATCTCTGCTTCAAAAGTTACAGGGCTTTGACTTAGGATTTTCACATCAATTATGGCAATGGCATCCAATCCCTCTTCTTCAATGGCTTCCTGAATGTATTTAGGAAGAGCTCTACTTAGTGTGTCTTCCCTGAGTTGCTCTTCACCAATTTTTGAACGTAGATGTTTTGGCGGTACTTTGCCTTTTCTAAATCCAGGTAGCTCAACAGTCTTAGCTGCTTCCGTTACAAAAGCAACTAAATCTTTTTCAAAATCATCTTCTAAAAGCTCTATATTGAGCTTCCTTTTATTTTCACCAATATCAGCAATCGTGGATTTCATAGCCTTAATCTTTATTCTACTTAGAGATTGTCTGTTGCTTACTCTGTTTTCCTTACTCTGTTTTCTAGTCTTGCCTTGCAATTTGAAAATTTCGTGCTATTTTTTACTATAAGTTTATTTAAGTTTTAAAAGCCACTAAAAGGCTTTTATGGGAGAATTTATTTAATGCCTCACAAAAAAGTGGTTTTACTACTGCTACTAATGCCCCCTAATGAAAAAAGGAAGAAAAAAGAAACAATTGTTGGGTGAAGCCTTTCTCAATGATAGAGGTGTTACGCTTCCAACAATAATTATCACAGCAGTTTTTGCTTTGGCTGCTGCTGCTGCTGGGGTTGTTATTTATAATGTCATAAGAAACCGTTCTAAGAGCTTTGATGAGGTTTCACAATTTGTTGGAGATTTTTCTGAAGATCAAAGGCGGGCATTAGACAAAGCTTCTAGGTATTTTGGAAGACTAGACAATGATTCAAAAATAGATGGAGCATTTGAAGGTGATGAAGAAGAAAATGGCGTATTAAAAATAGCTAATAGAAATGATGGGGTATCTGATGATTATTATTTAGCTATAAATGTATGCCCTAATTTAGAGACTCGGCATTGGAATTCGTTGTTGGCAGAGGGAAGGGACGAAACCCCAAAACGGACATTTCTTTTTGTACCTGAATACAAAGTAACAAAAAATGGGAACATCTTCTCTTTAGACTCGGATACCCTACCACGCTCAAGAATGATACAACATGTTAGTAAAAATTGGATTGAAGCAGATGGCTCTAATGTAGTTCTTTCACCCAAAATTGAAAACGGCAAATGTTCTTATAAAGGAACTGCTGACTATATTCCATCTGTTTCAGACTTAAATCTACCAACTAATAGATCTGCTTCTCTCTCTCGTAACAATCTACCCATTCCATCAGTTACAAAATTGTCTCCTCTAAGATATTCAGATTGTCTTATGTCTGGTTTAGCTCCTGACCCAACTGAAACTCAAGTTGCAGATAAACAAACCTGTGAACTTCATTTTGCCACATCATCAACAATTCCAACTGCTAGACAAGACTCAGGTGCTATAGGTGCTAGTAAAAGAGCTTCTTGGCAGTTAATTTCTTTTTGCACTGTCAGTGGTGGAGCCATTGCTTTTAGCCCCATTGTGCTTGAGTTCGACTCGTTAGATAGAATCTTAGGTAACACCACTTATGACACAAACAACTTCAACAAATGTGTTATCTCACCAGATGACACAGACAGACCTTGTGACCTTCTAGGTGTTGGCTTAAGAAGTGATAATGGAACCAATTATGTAGATGACGATGTAGCTCAATTTTTTGGAAGACCTGAAGGGCCTGTTATTCTTCCTGAAGCGCTAGTGGGCTTTTCAGTGTCTGGAACAGATGAAAGATGTATTATTGAAGAGGCATCATCTAAAGTAAATGGCCAAATAGCAATAAGTGACACTGAAAGAATTGCATATACGCCACTGCCAGCTCCAGCCAGCAATGCTTGCCCCAAATACCAAATAGCAAATGAAAAAGTCTCTGGCACTAGAGGAACTACAACTTTAAGAGGAACTAGTGTAGACGAATGTGTTTATTCAACAACATCAGCAAGTGATACATATTGTAAAAACTCAGGGCTAAAACTAAAAACAGCTAATACTTCTTGTTCTTATGTTGTAGTTGAGCAAAACCCAGAGTGCCCTGAAATTTTTAAAATTGAATTAAAAGCAGGTAGAGGTAGATGTTTAGAACCACTTGGAAATATATTAAAACAATTTGAAACAATTTGTTTGGGATGGGCAAATACAAGTTCTAATACACACGATCATGACAACAATTCACAAACACCAAATGTTTCAGATGATGATTCAAGTGTCTATGTGTATTATTCAAAATCTAGTGATACATATAGATGCTCTTTTAGAAACAGACACACTAATGGAGGCAGAGAGTGTTTAAGTTTTGGTTATCAACCTGGTAGTAGTGGAGAATGTGAGCTACATTCTAGAGCTTATAACCCTAGACCTTATGCCCCAACTTGTGCTGTTATAAGAGCTACTCC
>JAHRAM010000194.1 GCA_020027305.1 Acidimicrobiia bacterium
GTGCTTCCCAATCTTCACCCGACTCTTTTTGGGCAGGAGCGCCAAAGGAAGTGTGCAGCTCATCTTCAATCACGATGTCACACAGGGCATCCCATGCAGATTTTCCTTCTTCATCGGCGATTTCTTGAACCGTGCGCCCCTGATATTTTTCGTTCTCGGGCGAGACCGTATCAAAAATGATTTTGACACCCCAGTTGGCAAGCCCTCTGAGCGGGCCGTCTTGCTGGGCGAGGTCATCAAGTTTTTGGCGTTGGGTTGGGTCTTTCAGGCAAGCGATTTTTTCTTCTGCTGGGGCAAACATATATTGCTCCCACTCTGGCAGAGCATCTAGCCCAAACCCGCTGGCAAAACACAATCTGATTGAAAGGTTCATCGGAACATTCAGAGCCACAACTTTTCCGCCCGCTTTTTTGGCGTGGGTGCCTGCTTCTAGTTTTTTATAGCAGGCGTCAATGTTAGAGGCTGCTGCAAACATTACATTCCAGTTCAGTTGGCGGCCAGCAGCAGTTGACATGTTGGTCATCAACTCAAGTGTCCAGTCTTCAAACTCGCCCACGTTAGGAATGAATTCAAGTGATGTTCCTTCATGCTTTCCACATGCCTCTGCTAGTGCAATCAGTTCTTGTTCGGTGGCAAATCTTGAAGGAACCATTGCTCCTTCAGCATCGTTGTGGGTGCGAGACCAAGAAGATGATAGCCCTAGCCCGCCTGCTTCAATTCCCTCTTCCATCAGCGCAAGCATTTGGTTGAGCTCTTCGGGGGTGGCTTCGCGCTTGGTGGCATCGTCGCCCATAACTACTCGGCGAATGGCAGAGTGCCCGACCATAAATGCCGTGTTAATCGAAAGCGTGCCGTCTATGGCGTCTAGATATTGCCCGTAAGTTTGCCAGTTCCATGGAACACCAGTTTTGAGTGACTCCAGAGGCATGCCTTCCACCCGTGCTAGCATTCGCATTAGATATTGGCTGTCGTCTGAGTTTTCAGATAGCGGGGCGATGGTAAAACCGCAGTTGCCCGCAATGGCAGTTGTCACTCCGTGGAGCGGGGAAGGCGAAAGAGTGGTATCCCAAAATGCTTGGGCGTCATAGTGTGTGTGAACATCTATGAAACCTGGGCTGACGATGTGCCCTGTGGCGTCAATGGTTTTTTTGGCTCCCAGCTTTGGGCTGGTTCCATTTTCGCCATCTCTAATGATGTGTTCAATCCGCCCATCTTTTATTGCGATATTTGCGCGGTAGCGGTCAGTGCCTGTTCCATCAATGATTTCGCCGTTGGTAATTAAAGTGTCAAACATAACTTTAATTTAGCGAAATTTTGATAGAAGGCAGAAAATCTAATAAGTTGAAATAGGCAAAAGTTCGGGCAAATACTAATCTTTAAATTAGTAGTATTTTTAATATGTCAAAAGCAAGCACAAAAACCAACAAAATCGATAAAGATGCCAAGTGGTGCCTCAGCATCGGCGGCGAGCAGATTGAGACTCCTGATACCTATGAAATCATAAATCCTAACACGACAGAGGTCATTGCCAACGCCCCTGAGGCAGGAGAAAAAGAATCCCAGATGGCAATTGATGCTGCCAGCCAAGCACTAAAGGAATGGAAAAAGACCCCGCTGAGTGTTCGCTGTGACTACCTTGCTCAAGCTGCCAAAAAGCTGGCAGAGGTTTCACCCAGTTGGGTGGATTTAGTTCAGGCAGAAACTGGCGCCACAATAAATATCACAAGAACTATGCAGGTATCTGGAACGTTTGTTGACCGTTTTAGATATTATTCCCAGCCGCAAAATATCAACGAGGCAGTAGAGCCAATCGTATCGCCAGCAAATGCTCTCGCCCCAGAGGCGCTGTTGTCTGGGCATGTCATTCATCAGCCAGTTGGAGTGGTGGCTTGTATCACCCCTTACAATTTTCCGCTCACCAATGTTGCTGGCAAAATCGCCCCAGCACTTGTGATGGGAAATACCGTTATCATCAAGCCTGCCCCTCAGGATCCGCTGGCGGTCATCAAGCTGGGAGAAGTGCTGAACGAAGTTTTTCCACCTGGGGTAGTGAATGTTGTGGTCGGCTCCACTCCAGATTCTGGGGTGGCGTTGGTTGATTCCCCCAAGGTCAATATGATTAGCTTCACTGGTTCTAGCCAAGTGGGCGCAAAGATTTTTGAGCAAGGCGGAAAGACAATGAAGCGGTTGCTCATGGAGCTAGGCGGAAAGGGAGCACTCATCATGACCGAAGACTGCAATGTGGATTCAGCAGTTGGGGCAATAGCCAGCGTTTGGGGGTTTCATTCTGGTCAAATTTGCACAGCACCCACTCGTGTGATTTGCCACAAAGATGTTTATGGCGAAACCGTAGAGAAACTAGCGGCGGTGGCACAGATGTTAAAGGTGGGAGACGCCATGGCTGAAGACACCATAGTTGGGCCAGTCATCACAGAAGTTCATCGTGACCGAGTGGAAAGCTTTATTAAGACCGCAAAAGATGAGGGAGCAAATCTTATGTGCGGTGGAAACCGCCCCGACCTAGATGGCTTTTTTGTAGAGCCAACTCTTTTGACCGATTGTTCGCGAGAGATGTCTGCCGTGAAAGAAGAAATCTTTGGCCCTGTGGTGTCTGTGCTTCAACATGATGGAGACGACCACGCCATAGAGTTAGCTAACGATTCAGAATATGGACTTTTCAGCTATGTCTTTTCTGGGAGCACTGCCAGAGCCTATGAGATGGCCAAGCACCTCGAAACTGGAAATGTTGCTCTCAATACAGTGGCCCCTCATTTAGCTGCCCCCTTTGGCGGATTCAAAATGTCAGGCGTTGGCAGAGATAGGGGAGCTTGGGGGCTAAAAGCCTACTCTGAAATCCAAGCCATCAACTGGCCTAGCTAATCTTTATACAGGTCGCTAAAACTTAGTTTAAGTCGGCGTCCAGCCAGGTGGCTTGATGAACATCTTGAATTTGTCTTTGGCGGTGCCAGCCTTCCTTACATCTTTGCCTAATTCAATCATTTCGGCGATTTGAATCTTCACGGGGTTGTATGTGTTGATTTGCTCAGTCAGCCCATAGGTTGGAAGCTCTTCTTCTTGTTGGTAGGTTCCAAATATTCTGTCCCAAATGATTAAGATGCCGCCGAAGTTTTTGTCAATATATTTTCGCTCAGTGCCGTGATGAACTCTGTGTGCTGCTGGTGTGTTCAACACATGTTCTAGCGGCCCCAGTCGCCCGACCATTTCATTGTGAATCCAGAATTGATATGCCTGAACCAAAATTTCCCCTACAAAAATAAATATCGGGTTGAACCCCATCAACACGAGTGGCAAATGAAATAACCCTGAAAATATTGGGTCAAGGAAGCTGAAGCGAAATGCCGTTGAGGTGTTCATAATAGTAGAGCTGTGATGAACTGAATGAGCTGTCCAAAGCAAACGCACTTTGTGCAAAGAAAAATGCTCAACATAATAAGTCAAGTCGGCCAGCACAATAACCAAGATAGCGATGCCGATGCTATCTGGTATTTTCCACGGGATGACGTTATATATTTGAAAATATACATTGCTTACAATCAACCCGAACACGAGTAGCTCAGAAAAATAATAAGGAACTTGGGTGAGGATGTTTGACCCAGTTTCTAGCAGGCGAACTTTTTTAAGACGTCGAGTAAAAGTTGAGTTGAGAAGCTCAGTGCCTAGAAGTAAAATCCCTAAAACCAGAGTCCAGTTATAGACATCTAAGCCAAAGCTCTCAATGAACTTCACCGTTTCTGATGCTATTGGGTTGCCATATAGGTCTTGAATAAAGTCGCTTAACATTTACCCACCCTCATTGAAAGTTGGATTATTAGCATAATCTTCGCTGGTGTAATAATCGTTGTTATAATCATAGGTTCCATTTTCAGCTCCTTCGCCATAGTTTTCCCCAGAATATGAGTTGGGGTCATAATTTTCAGTTCCATCACCATATATAATTGTCAGATAAAAATCTCTGGTGATAAATAAATATATTACAAATGCCAACAATGCCAATATAAAGAAATAAAACAGAAACGTCATCACCCGTGAGTTTTTGGGGATAGGGCCCTTAGCGAAAGATAAAAGTGGGCCTGGCGAATTAGATAGGGGCGAATTAGATGAATTAAACGAATTAGGCGAACTCTCGCTAGGTGGAACATTTTTCACTGTTTCAGACATTTTTCTGCGACCTATTTATACTTACGTCACTTTAATATGTATTTTTTAATATGTATTTTAATATATATTGCTCAGTGTTTGCTATTTGTGCTACATCTATATACAATCCACATACATTATGTATAAATATCATATA
>JAHRAM010000020.1 GCA_020027305.1 Acidimicrobiia bacterium
AAATGGTTTAATGGAGTAAACCTTTTGCTAAACAACAAAAAACAAAAGAGAGGGAAAAATAATGAAAAAAATTCTAATAATTCTTGGTATGGCATCAGCACTCGCTGTTTTTGCTGCTGCCTGTAATCATTCTGAAACGTCAACAGCACCAGTTACTGCAGCCGAAACAACAACTACGGCAGCAGAAACAACAACTACGACAACTGGCGGTACAACAGCTACGACAGCTGGTAGCCAAATTGATTGCAATAGTGTTGACCTAGAATCAACTGAGATTGGAATTAGCTCAACAAAGATTAAAGTTTTGGTTAGCGCCGATGTTGGTTCACCACTAGCACCAGGTCTGTTCCAAGGCAACTTTGACGGAACTAATGCTTGGGCAGATTATATCAACGACAACGGTGGTTTAGAATGTCGCAAAATTTATTTTATTGAAAACGACTCTAAGCTCAACCCACAGGAAACCACCAATGGCTTTCTAAGAGCATGTGAAGATGCTTTAGCCATGGTTGGCTCAAGCTCTCTATTTGTGCCAGATATAGAACCACTAAACACTTGTAAAGATAAAGAGGGCGACCCTACTGGCATTCCTGACTTCGCCGAGCGAGCTAACGAACAAAGACATGGATGTTCTGTCAACGTATTCCATATGTCGGGTAATATAAATGCTTGCCCACCAAAACCTGGTAAGGCACAACTATATGCTGCAAATATTGGAATGATGCAATGGTTGCACAAAAATATTGCCCCACAAACGGACGATAAAGCACTCCATGGAGTTTGGGCAATCCCAGGAGACCTCCCAGGCACAAGGATTTCAGGTATACCATCTCTTCGCATCTATCATCGTCAAATAGGAATCAAAAACGATGGCGAGTTCTTCGTGAGTGGTAGATGGACACAAGCACAATATGGGGCCTTGCTATCAGAAATGAAGAGCAAAAAATCTAACTTTGGCCGTACTGGTTCAAGTGATAATTCTTTGTTAAAATGGCGCAGTGAGGCAAACTCTCAGGGAGGGTTTGAAGATGTCATTTGGGCATGTCCTCTGTCTTGCTACACCAAAAACTTCAAAGAAACTGACACAAAAATAACCGAAGGAACTTATCTCTGGATGTCGCTACTTCCCTATGAAGAACGCGACACAAATACAGAACTAGATTTGTTCCTGACTTCTGTAGGTGATGACTTCCCACCAATTTGGGCAGCGGGAGCATGGGCTGCTGGACGTCTGTTTGAGCAAGTCATCAACGCTGTCGTAGATGAGTATGGCGTTAATGGAATCACCCGTGCAAGAATTCTTGCTGAGGCTAAAAAAGTTCAGAGCTTTAATGCTAATGACTGGTGGGGGGCTATAAGCTTCGAGAAAAAGGCTAACAGCCAACCCAACATATCAGAATGTTTCGTTATACTTCAAGTTAAAAGCGGCGAGTTTGTCAGAGTTCACCCAGAAGAACGTGGAACATTAGATTGCTCACCTAGCAACTACCGTGAGATAACAATAGTTGCTGAAGATGAAGTTGAAAACGGTCCAAGCCCAGAAGACATGTATGGAGGCTAACCAAAATTAAAACTTTAAACTGCCCTCTAGGTTGATCGACCTAGAGGGCGAGTTTATTTGATATGACTTTATTTGATATGACACAAATAGAAGCCACACAGCAAAACTTAAAAGGTGGAAAACATTTAGCTAACAAGTTTGGCAAGTCTTTTCATAACCCACAAGTCATCAGGGGTATCATTGCGGGAGGGGTTATTGCACTTGCGATCACAGCAGTCAGTATCATTTTTTGGGGCGGCAAAGCGCTTACTTTTGAAACGATATTTACAAACACAACTATAGGGCTAGCTCTTGGATCGCTCTATGCAGTATATGCCACTGGGCTAGTTGTGCTTTACAACACAACTGGGGTTTTCAACTTTGCACAAGGTGCTATTGGAGTGTTTGGGGCATTCATTTATTGGGAATTACATTTTAACGACAATCCACTGGTATTTAGATTTATTGATCTTTTTTCGATTACCATACTCCCAGAAAAATTTCATCTTCACTCTCTAATTGCAATGCCAATTGCACTTTTGGTGTGTGGTGCAATTGGAATCATTTTAGATGTCCTAATTATGCGAAAGCTAAAGGAAACTTCGCTTCTCGTTCAAATGTTGATAACAGTTGCGATAATGGTTTTGATATTAGCATTAGCTGGAGATATATGGAATGCAGATCAACCTCGCCCATTTAGCCCCCTGTTTGGAGGTAGTGGCCCTAAAATATTTGGGGCCACTATTACATTACATCGTATTTTAGTGTTTGTAACAGCAGGTGCTGTAGCAATAGGGCTTAGATTATTTTTGAAAAAAACCCGTTTAGGAATTGCTATGCGTTCAGTGGTTGACAGCCGTGAACTGGCAAGCCTAACTGGTACTAACCCCAATGTTATATCTTCTAGTGCTTGGGCGCTTGGTTCAATGCTTGCTGGGCTCGGAGGAATATTGATTGCCCCTGAGTTTCAAACACTTGACCCTACAAATCTAAACACCATCGTAATCATTGCCTTCGCCGCTGCTGCCTGTGGAGCATTGCGAAATCTTCCAATGGCGTTTATAGGAGCTATTGCAATTGGCTTGATAAAACAACATACGTCTATTTGGCTAGATCTCTCCACTGATTATAGAAATATTCCCGATGCATTTGCCCCCTTTATATTGCTTGTTGTTATGGTTGTCATTCCCGACACCAGGCTTGAGTTGACAAGAATTGTTAAAGGCTTACGTTCCAGAGAACGGGTGACCCTTCCTTGGGAAGCTATTATTGGGGGCGCAATGCTCATCTTGGTGGCGGTTGCCCTTTCTGGCGGATGGCTGAACTTTGGATTCTGGAATCCAAGTGACTGGGGCTTGGCAGCACTTAACAACTCTGTGGCAGCTATGGCACTTATACTTATTGCCACATCACTAATCCCCTTAACTGGTTGGACAGGACAAATTAATTTAGCTCCACTTGCTTTTGCTGGATTCGGGGCATTCATTTACACCAAGTTTATTGGTGATGCAGCATTTGGCCAATGGTATTGGCTACCTTTGGTTGCAATTGCCACAGCACCCCTCGGGGCACTTGTAGCTATTACAGCTGCTCGGCTTAAAGGAGTCTACCTTGGGCTCGCCTCATTGGCATTTGCACAACTTATGACATTTTTGTTTTTCGCTCACTCAGAAATTACCCCTAACTTTGTCGAAAACAGACAGTTTGAAAGGCTTGAAATTATATGGTTCAATTTCAAAAAAGGATTCCACCGTCTCAAACTAATCAACGACCTAGACGAGTTTAGATTTTTGGTGGTTGTGTTCGCAATCGTTATAGTAGTGCTGGTATTTTTGCGGCACTCTAGATTTGGAAGACGTTGGGTGGCACTTAGCGATTCAGAGGTGGCATCTGCATCTATAGGTGTAAATATAGTTTGGACGAAAGTTGCTGTCTATTCATTTTCTGCAGCAATTGCAGGATTAGCTGGAGTCTTCTGGGGTGTGGCAAATACCTCGTTTACCGCAGATAGTTATGATATTCTGGAAGGATTAGCACTTGTGTTGTTACTTGCTGCTGCTGGGGCTTCCATTCCAGTAGCAGGAATTTTCTTGTCCTTTCGCTTCTTGATTAGTGGGCTGGCAAAACGATTGGCAGATACTGATAGTGTGGACTGGTTAATGTTTGTATTTGAAAAACTAGAGAAATATGGGCCAGGGCTTCTAGCGCTAGGGATGGTTGTCAATAGCCGAGGAGCTGTTTTTAGAATTGGGCAAGGATTTGCGCAGATGCTGCCATGGAGAAGGGATGCCAAAATAGCACGTAAGGCAGAAATAGCAAAAGCACAAGACCCAGAATTTGGTGAATTAGGGCTTGAAAAAGAATTCTTGCCAGACAAGGTTATGGATTTAGACAGAAGACTTGGAATCTTAAGTTACTCTGTGCCAGAGGGTGGGTATGAAATACTTAAAGATAATGGGCTTGGCAAAAATGCTAACGGAACTCAATCAAAACCAGAACCTGTTGAAACAAATACCAATTCCGAACAAAAAACAGACAAATAAAGTGGAACATACTAACGGTCGCTCTAAATTTTTAAATCGCTTCATCCAATCTATAAACGGTGACTTTACTCCCCTAGTGTTTCAAAAAGATTTGGATGCGATGGCAAACTTTGATGACCGCCAATTTGATGGATCTACACTTGAAACCACAGATGTGAAAATGTATTTCGGCGGTGTTAAAGCTTTGGATGGAGCTTCCATCAAAGTTGAGCCAGGAAAACTAACTAGCCTCATCGGCCCAAATGGAGCCGGCAAAACCACGTTATTCAATGTAATTACTGGGTTTTTGAAACCTACAGCGGGGCAGGTATTTTTAGAAGGAAGAGAAATCACCAGAGAACCCATTCGTGCGAGAAGTAAAATGGGCATAGCTCGCACCTTTCAAAAGCTAGAGGCCTTCAACACATTGAGCACTAGAGACAATATTTTAGTAGCTGGCGAAAAACATAATACGCGAACAGAAACCCCTACCAAACTAGAAGTTGATGCCTTAATGGAAGATGTAGGGCTAGCAGAATATTCTGACATCACAGTCGGAACTCTTCCCACTGGCATAGCTCGAAGAGTTGAGTTGGCACGAGCCCTTGCCACACACCCGAGAATTCTCTTGCTAGATGAGCCTTCTTCTGGGCTGAACGAGAGCGAAACTGAAGAGATGGCGCAACTACTTTCTAAGCTCACAAAACAGGGGCTTTCTATTTTGTTAGTTGAACACGATATGAGTTTTGTGATGAGTGTTTCTGATTTCATCTATGTGCTTGATTTCGGAAAAATAATCGCACAAGACATTCCAGAAAAGATTCAAAACGACCCGAAAGTACGGGCTGCATATTTAGGGGCTCACTAATGGCAATTCAAACTTTTGTGCATGAACAGCAAATTGGCGTTGAGCAACCGCTACTTGAAATCGTTAACTTACATGCTGGCTATGGTATTATTGATGTGCTTCATGGAGTAGACCTAACAGTTGAACGCGGGCAAGTGTTTGCTCTGCTAGGTCCAAACGGAGCAGGAAAATCAACCACACTAAAAACAGCTTGTGGACAGATTGTTCCAACTTCTGGGAGTATCTTAATGAGCGGAAAGGAAATGAACGGCACGCCACCCGATGTGTTGTCTCGTGCGGGAGTGTGTCTTATCCCTGAAGGACATAGCGTCTTTCCAAATCTAACCGTTGAAGAAAACCTAAGAATGAACACATATTCTGGCACCAACTTTGACGAAGTAAGAGAACGGGCATACACTCAATTTCCTCAACTAAAAGAACGTTCAAAGCAACGAGCAGGCACGCTTTCGGGTGGGGAGCAACAAATGTTGGCGCTATCTCGAGCAATATCAACTGACCCAGCATTACTAATGTTGGATGAACTTTCAATTGGGCTTGCGCCTATTATCGTAGAAGAACTTTATGAACAAGTCGGGCAATTGGCAAAATCTGGTCTTTCAATTCTTATTGTAGAACAATTTGCACAATCAGTTTTGGGGGTGGCAGATGTGGCTGCCATAATGCTACACGGCAAAATTCTAAAAACTGGAGATCCAGAAAACATTGCTGAGGAATTGACTTCCGCATACCTAGGAATCCAATAATTCGCAAAGTGACCAATTTTGAGTGATATTTAGATTTCAACTAAAATTAAAGAAAGGAAAAATCAATGACCGAATCACCAGAGCGCCTCACTGAATTTGAGGCAGAAATAGAAAAAATCAATGTAACTGGCGGGCGCACCAACGTTGAACGTCGCTTGCTTATTTTAGGTATGGTGCTTTTTATAGGTGGTTTGATTTTGGTCATCGCAGCATTCTTTGTTTCAAGAAGTTTTGATAATGGCCTTGATGCTAAAGAACTAACTGAACTCAGATATGCTAAAATCGCTTCACAGCAGAGAAATACCTTCGTACTAGGATTAATTGGATTCGCGTTGGTATTTGTAGGTGCACTTTTCTACATAACCAACAAGCTAACTCGCTTCTTTCGCTATTGGCTCATTAGGCTCATCTATGAACACCGAGCCCAAATTGACCGCTTAAAAGAAAATTAACTACTTGGCTGAGCTACTTATCTGCTGAGCCACCAATTGGAAAATGCCTAATTGTTAATTTGTCGCCTGTCAGCTAGATAAAAACTTTACTAGTTACCCACCAGAAGATTCTTGAACTGACTTCTTGCCCTCTGATATCCAAGGCATCATCTTTCTGAGCTTTTCGCC
>JAHRAM010000030.1 GCA_020027305.1 Acidimicrobiia bacterium
GTTAGCACTCATCAATAAGTCAGCCGTTGCCCCTAGACGAACCAACGGAGATGGCATTTCATCTTCTACCATCGGGTGCAACAGTCGCCACCAGCTAGAACCTGTTGCCCCCCTCATCTCTCTATCACTATGCCAGGACTCAAAAGCCTTCACATAGAAAAATATATCATCTTCGAAATTCATTAGCTCAAGTTCACCAGTATAAGATGGGGCTAAATCTTGCTCATAAACAGGCGGAACTTTGTCAGCAGAAATAGCATCTTTTGTCTCACGAATTCTAAGCGCCTGTGCTCGAGCTAACACTAAATCGCCCGCTTGGTTATACATACTTGCTTCTATTGCTCCAATTCTCTTTCCATCTCTCACCATTTTGGCTTTTACCATCACTGGCTCGAGCGGAACTTTCCTAAACATTTCAACATTAAGAGCAGTTATTCGCATTTTTGTGGAACCATCAGTGACTCGATTATCTATTCTTTCAACAGCTCTAGCTAAGAGAGCAACAATTGCCCCACCATGCTGAACCCCTTCAAACCATGGACCCCTAGCTAAATCACCTGGAACGAGCAACTCCTCTCCGCTTTTGCTCTTCTCAACGTTATAAAGAGGAGGGGCAGAAAATGTAGCTGGCTCTTTTTCTAAAAGAGCTTTATAACTTTCAACCTTGTCTTGCATAGTTTTTTTGTGTTTTACACTATAAAATAATGCTATACAAAAAGAAGGAAAGGGAGCCCTGTTTTGTGGGGAGATTTTGAGTCAGGGCTCCCTTTCGCATTTTGCAGTTTCTTACAACTGCTTTTTGGCATTTAAGCCTTACACACCATTACCACCAAAGCTAAAGTCAGCTGTTGAACTTGAGTCTCTTAGCTCAGGAGAAAAGCGAGGCTTTCTACCAAAGTCAAAGCGAAAGTCTGATGTTGTGCCTGATTCTTTTGAATCAAGTAGAAGCCCAGACTTCCGTTCTTTGAAGCGAGGGCTAAAAGCTCCTTCTTCGCCTTCACCACAAATCCAGCCTCTGAATTTTTCCTTATGGTCAAATTCATCTTTTTCACCTTCAATGCCTTCGTCATCGTCTCCTTCAACTTCTGATTCATCTGAAAAATCTAATCCAAGCAGTTCGTCGCACTTTTCTTGAACCTTTGCTTGAAATTCTGATTTGATAGCATCAGCATTTTCTTTTAGGCAACTAGACACAGATGTCTCAAAATTTTCAACATTGTCATCGTCTAGCACAACAGAAGAGTTTCCATCTGAAAGTGTGAGGGTAGCAGACTGGCGGTTGATTACACCCCGCAACTCAAAAGATTGGCTTGCTGGGTCAACCCCAAACGCAGACTGCATTGCATCTCTGGAGCACTGTGAAAATGTTGAGTCGCCATCAATGAATTCAAAGAGCTTGCTAGCGCCTTCATCTTCATCCAAAAGGCTTAACCCTGCCAGTTTACCGGGGCCTCTTTTGCCATATCTCTTTCCAGATTTCTTTTCAACAGTATCAGAAGATTTCCCCTCTGTTCTCTCTTCGCCAGAATCAGCTGAGGCTACTCCAGCTACAATTCCAACAACCAAACTGCTCATTGCGACAAGGGCAGCTATTGAAGCTGCAACCTTTCCGAATTTAAAGAGACCCCTCTTTACTATCGGCTTTTTATTTTCGTTTGTTGTTTCCATTTTTTATCTCTCTTTCTTAATTAATTGTTTTATATTTAAACCCAAGATTGCTCTTGAATCAATTTTAGTATGTAAAACTCTATTAAGGAACACATAAGGAAAAGTTAAGTTCCATTTAAAGGAAATATAAATTTAAGTTAAAATAAAAAAATGTTTAAGGCTCTATTAATTGAAACAGAAAAAACGCAAGGCACCCTCAAAGAGCTGAGCGAAGATGAGCTACCTGAAGGCGAAGTTACTGTCGCAGTTGAATATTCCACCATCAACTATAAAGACGGTCTAGCAATATCTGGACGCCCAGGCGTGGTGCGTGAGTATCCAATGGTTCCAGGCATTGACCTAGCTGGAACCGTTGAAGCTTCTGACAGCCCGAACTGGAAACCTGGTGACAAGGTAACCGTGAACGGCTGGGAGCTAGGTGAAACCCGTTTTGGAGGGCTCGCTCAAAAGGCACGTGTTAAGGCCGAGCATCTGACTGCTATTCCAGAAAAATTTTCAACCTATGAAGCATCTGCAATTGGAACTGCTGGGTACACCGCAATGCTTTGTGTAATGGCATTAGAAGAACATGGCATTAAAAAAGGAGATGAGGTTTTAGTAACAGGCGCAGCTGGCGGAGTTGGAAGCGTGGCAACTGCCGTGCTTTCCAAACTAGGGTATGAAGTGACAACGTCTTCAGGAAGAGCTGATACAGAGGGCGATTACTTGAAACAGTTAGGTGCAACAAACATTATTGACAGAGCCGAAATAGCTGGCCCCCCAAAAGGACCTATGGGCAAGGCTCGTTGGCAAGGATGTGTGGATGCTGTAGGTGGAGATACTTTGGCAACCGTGCTTACCCAGATTAAAATGCACGGAGCAGTGGCTGCCTGCGGGTTAGCAGATAGCCCTACTTTAAACACATCAGTTATTCCATTTATCCTTCGAGCGGTAACCCTAGTTGGAATTAACTGCGTCTATGAAGCACCAGAGCGAAGAGAATTAGCATGGAAAAGATTGGCAGAAGACCTTAACCCAGACTTGCTAAAAGAGATGAGTCAAACCGTGGGACTAGAAGAATCAATTGGTGTGGCAGAACAAATCCTAGAGGGGAAAGTTCGTGGGCGTGTGGTCGTGGATGTAAATAATTGATAAGCGCCAATTTTTAATTAACTTTTAGCTGCGAGTTGAACTTTTTGGTTGGCACCAACTCTTCATCCAGCCTTTCAGCCAATTTCATAAATACTTGCCCTGCTTCACTTTCTGGATGAGTTGCAGCAATAGGGGCGCCAACATCTCCACCCACTCTCAAATCAGCAACCAATGGAATTTGTCCCAGAAGTGGAACCTCTAACAGCTCTGCCAACTCTTTGCCTCCACCAGCGCCAAACAATTCGTATCGCTTGCCATCATCTCCTGTAAACCATGACATATTTTCAATCACACCTCTAACTTCTAAGTTCATCCTCTCTGCCATAGCGCCTGCCCTCTGAGCAACTTTCTGAGCCACAACTTGTGGAGTAGTCACCACATAAACTTCTGCCCGCGGAAGATACTGTGCCAAAGATATAGAAATATCACCTGTGCCAGGGGGTAAATCAACAACCAAATAATCTGGCTCATCCCAATAGACGTCTGCCAAGAATTGATGAAGTGCTTTGTGAAGCATTGGGCCCCGCCAAATAACAGGTTGCCCTTCTTCAGCAAAGAACCCAGTTGAGATACAGCGAACTCCGTGAGCCTCTGGTGGGAGCAAAAGGTTGTCTAAAACAACTGGCTTTTGATCTATGCCGAGCATTCGTGGAACCGAAAACCCCCACACATCTGCATCCATAATAGCAACCGACTTGCCCCTAGCTGCTAATGCCACTGATACATTTACCGAAACTGAAGACTTCCCTACCCCACCTTTTCCAGATGCTATTAACAAACAACGTGTCTTTGAATCTGGGTCGGCAAATGGAATTGGGCGAACAGCTTGTTCTTCTCCGCTACTATGACTGTGTTCGCCATGACTATGATTGTTTGAAGCACTTCCACCTTGAAGCTGTTGCTTGAGTTCTGAAAGCTCTTCATCACTCATAACCGTGAACTCAACGGAAACATTTTTAACATTTTTAGCATCCAAACCTTTAACCGCTGCCGTTACCCTATTGTCAATCTCAGCTTTTAGAGGGCAACCTGGAGTTGTAAGCGCTATTAAAACTTCTACATCTCCCCCAGTAATTTTTATATCCCGAACCATCCCCAACTCAACAATGCTTCTGTGGAGCTCTGGATCGTCAACTCCCTCTAGTGC